>JBDTRQ010000173.1:0-5294 GCA_039931535.1 Ignavibacteriota bacterium | reverse complement strand
TTAATGTACTTGGGTTAAATGGATTTGGATAGTTTTGATCCAAGCTGTATTGTTCCGGTCCGTTCACATCAACATTTATTTCATTTGAGTATTCGTATGTACCATCATAATCAAATTGTTTTAATCTGTATGCATAATTTCCAACAGTAATTTTGCTATCTGTAAATAAGTATGATTTTGGTTCAGTTGTAGTTCCAAAACCTCCTACATATCCAATCTTTTGCCATACTAATCCTTGGAGGGGCGTAGTCGATGACGAAGCCCTCTGGATTTCAAAACCGCTGTTATTTAATTCAGTTGCTGTATTCCAATTTAGGTTTACACTATTACCACTTACGTTCGCAGTAAAAGCTGTTAACTCAACTGGAACTATATCTCTAAATAAATATCCAACTGCATTTTCGATTAGATGAGCTGCAACTGTTTGATCTGCAAACTGAGAAACAGCAAAAGTAAAGAAAATATTTCTACAAATTACAGAATCAGCATTAGGATTATGGATGATTATTGATCCATTTGCTTGAACAGTTGTAGCTGACCAGTTAGCAACTCTTGATACACCAGTTTTATTTAATAAAGTCATTTCATCTCTTGCACCATATCCTGCAGAACCACCATCATTAACTGTAATCGGTCCGGTTATGGCATAAGGCGTAGTAAATAATGGATGAGTAGGTGTCACTAAAACAAGATTACTTCCTTGTCTGTCACTAGCCCAAGAACTGTCATTTAAAACATTTCTTCTAAATTGTAAATCTAATTCAGAAGAACCATATCTGTATATGTATCCAACTTCACCGCCTTCAACAATTGTTTTACCTCCTGCTAAAGTCCAGTTTGTAATCGCAGTTCTTTTTGCTGCATCATTAAACATAGTTGCTTCATTAACACCTGCAGCAAGAATTACAAGATCATAATTATTAAGATTAGCCGTATTAAGCGTAGCCCAGGTAACTTCTTCAACCAAGTATCCGGCAGAAGTTAAAGTAGCGTTAAATAAAGTTGCAGAAGCACCAAGTGGAGTTATAACATCAGCTACGTGAAATGGTTTATCTGATGATATTCTATCCGCTAAAGCGGCATCATTATTAACTACCAACACTAATCCCAATACATCAATAATCGTAAATGAATTATATCCGGACGATGGGCTGTATCCTACATTGCTTTGTGATGAGCTATCTGTTGCTTTAATTCTGTATTCAACAACATCATTTATAGCAGCAGCACCCGTAAAAGTTCCTTTATAAGTGTTACCACTTACTAATGGCATTGGGAATGTTACAATCGAACCGCCATTAAGTTTAAATTCACATACAACTGAGGCAACGCCGATGTTATCTGTAACATCTGCACTTACATCAATAGGCCATCTTACCTGAGCTGTATTACCTATTGCTGTGTGTGTAATTATCGGTGCAATTAAATCTGTTGCAGCATTAAATGTAAAATAGTTTGCAGGCGCACCGCCCGGTAATGTAGAACTGAATCCTTGATTGTCTTCAGCAGCCAAGTAATAATTATAAACTGCATTTGCTCCATTACCCGGAATGTTTGCCGTATAATTATTTCCGCCTGTATTTGTCATTACAACACTGTCGGTTAAAGCTGCAACTCCTCTGCCCCAGTAAAGTTTTATACTTCCTGCAACTAATGGATTAACAGATGATATAACTGCGTTTACAACATAAGGTCCGGTTAAGTTTTCTGTATTTGTTAATGGAGTGTGATCAATAGAAGGACCAAAAGTAACTTCGGTAATCCATGCTTGATAATTACCTGTTCTATCATCTGACCAAAAAGGGTAAGCCTTATTGTTTGCAGCCGCTATACCAATATAATCTCCTTGATAACCTGTTGCTAATCCAGAAATAGATTTGGGTCTAAAATTCTGATCACTAACCTGAAAGTTCTCAAAAGTTAATCCGCCGTCAACTGATCTACCCATAAAAACACCTGTGCTATCACTTGAAGTGTTTCTATTATCATACCAAACAACATTAAGCTGTCCAGATGACTGATCAACAGTACACCAAGCAAAATATTGTTCTTTACCATTGTTCATTGGATCGTCATTAACTCTAACAGGACCAGTCCAAGTTGTTCCATTATCTGTAGAGCTTAAACAAACGATATCAGGATCTGTACCTGCTGGTGCAACGTTAATTTGAGGCCAAACAATATAAATATTACCGTTATTTACTCCGCCAGATCTGTCAACAGACATCGATGGGAATGAGTTAACTCTGATTGAAGTCGGTTTTAAGTTTCCTCTAATACCAAAATTAAAATTTCCATTAGGAGTAATTGCACCGTAAACTCTTGATTTAGTCCAAGTCGTTCCACCATCAGTAGATTTAGCAAATCCTATAGCATCCTCACCACTTGGATAGTTATCATAAACAGCAAACACAACATAAACTTCTCCATTTGGACCTGTTTGAACATTACATCCTTGACCATGGCTGCCAGGCGATAATGAAGCACTTAAATTAATAAGCGTACCCCAAGTAGCACCAAAATCTGTAGATGATTTGAAAACTACTTGATTGTTATTTGCACCACCGTTAAAATCTGTCCAGGTATTATAAACTCTATTTACATAAGGGCTAGTAGTTTGTTTATCAACAGTTAAATGGTTTTTATCATCACTGGTTAGTGAAGATACTACTGATGATGTCCAGGTTGCTCCATTATTAGTTGAAGTTGCAACACCCATTCCGCCAGCTAAAGTAATATAACCTTCATAAAAATTTCCGTTTAATCCAATAGCGGAAGATGGATCGCCATAATTTCTGCCAAACAATGTTTGTGGATCGTTATTTCCGCCCCATGTTGCACCTGCGTTAGTTGTCCAATAAACTCCTGTTCCATATAAAGTAGAAAAGGGATTATTTGTAGCATTAGAGCTGGCTAATAAAATATTTGGATTTGTTGGATGAATGTCAATTGATAACTCTGATTGAGTTGAGTTTGTTCCTGGCAACACTCTATAATTAGGCATTACTAAAACATCTGTTTCACCAAAATCATATTTCTGAAACACTGGCGGTCCCGGAATATAATTGTAATCTGATGGTGGTTCTGGAACAAAGTTTTTGTCAACATTAACTCTTGACCACTTCTTCTCATTATCAACATTAGTTTGTGCATTTGTTGATGAGTAAAGTATGCCAAAAATAAAAGTTGTAATGAGCAATAATTGGAATGCTCGTTTCATAGTAACTCCATTTTGGTTATTAGATAATGATTAGTTGAAAGTGAAATTGAAAATTTAGATTCCGGTAGTATAAAATAAATCATAAAGTAATTATTAAATTGATTTTTATTGAAGATTAATCTATGTGATGGTTGGATGTTTTATCACACTAAGAATAATCCACAAAGTTCAATATGTAAAAAGATTAGTATAATTTTTGGGCTAACTTATAGTAAAATAATTTAATTTACTATATCTAACTGAAAATATTTTTTATTTTATTTTAAAATTGATTTAGTGTTTTGGATTTAATAACCCTTACATACATAATAATAATTCTATTCCTGCTTGTTGCTATAAATGTTTATAAGGGATTTAGTTATCAACTAAGCCGTAAATTTACGACAACATCCAACCCAAAATTGTCGCTTGTTATTGCGGCAAAGAATGAAGAGAATAATATTGAGTCACTTATTAATTCACTCGAACAATTAAATTATCCAAAAGAGAATTTAGAAATAGTTATTGTTGATGATAGTTCAACTGATAAAACTGTGGAAATCATTCAATCTAAAATTTCTGATAATCAAAATTATAAACTAATTACTGCCTCTAACAAATCTATGGTGGGAAAGAAAGGCGCGCTTACAATTGGAATTGATAACGCAGCAAATAATTTTATAGTAATTACAGATGCTGATTGTAAACCAGAAAAATCTTGGTTAAACTCAATTGCAGGTAAATTGGATGAGGGTTTTGATTTTGTTTTTGGAGTTGCACCGATTGAATCCGGTAAAACTTTAGTTGAAAAAATATCTGCGTTTGAAAATTTAAGAAACACATATTTATCAATCTCCGCAGTTGGATTCAACATTCCATACTCAGCCGCTGCAAGAAGTTTTGCGTTTAGAAAAACATCTTTCAAAAGACTTGGCGATTATTCAAACACAACCGAAACACTTTCCGGTGATGATGATTTACTTTTGCGCGAAGCTGTTAAAAACAAAATGTTAATTGGTACTGTTGTTGACCCCGATGCATTTGTTTATTCTGCAGCGCCGAAAAATTTTACTGAATATTTCAATCAGAAGAAAAGACATTTACAAACTTCATTTCATTATTTGTTAAAGCAAAAATTCTTTTTGGGCTTTTGGCATCTTATAAATTTGATTTCGCTGATAACAATATTTTTAATTTTCATATCACCGGTTTTGGCACTGCCGTTTGCTGTTAAACTTGTTTATGATTTTTTTATTGTGATTAAACATCAGAAAAAATTAGGACATCATTTTAAGTTTTATGAAATATTTTACCTGCAGATACTTTTTGAAGTTTTCATCGTTGTTAATTTTTTCAATTCACTTACTGGCAAAGTTAATTGGAAGTAAAAGAACAAAATCCTGCTTGGTTAAACCTTTCTCATCCAAATTATTTGAGATGGAAACGAGCGAGGGAACTTTCAATTGAACGCGGTAAATTTGTTCGATCAGTTATCAATCAAAAGTTGCAAACTAAAAATCTTACTATTCTCGATTTAGGTTCTGGCGAAGGCGGGACATCTAAAGTTTTTTCTAACGATAATATTGTTATTAGTTTTGATTTAAGTTTGATCAGATTACAACGTCAACTTTTTAATGTCATTTCGAAGGAGGGTTCCTGCCCGACTGAGAAATCTGAGTTTAATATCGAAGAAGATTTCTCTCTCGAAGACTCGATCGAAATGACAGAAGTAAGTTTCATTAACGGCATTGCACAACAACTTCCCTTTTCAAATCAATCATTTGATTTAATAATTATTCAAGATGTGATTGAACATTTAACTGAGGTAAAAGATTTTTATTCTGAGATAAAAAGAGTTTTAAAACCAAACGGAATGATTTATTTAAGCACTCCAAATAAGTTTTCAATATTTAATTTCATAAGCGATCCGCATTTTGGTTTACCAATTATGCTGATATAGATGTAAAGGAAGATAACTTTAGCTATCAAGCTTCCATTGATCAAAAAAAAGGCTCAAAATCAACCTATCATGGTTTGGTATTCGGAATATATGGTGATAAATCAGACTATGTTTGTTTTTTCATAAATAGACAAG
>JBDTRQ010000172.1:0-3981 GCA_039931535.1 Ignavibacteriota bacterium | reverse complement strand
TATCAACTTCTGAAAATCAATTTTTCTTAGGTGTTTCAAACAGATTTTCTGAAAAATTTTCACTCGGTATCGCAGTAAAATTTTATTATTACAAATTGTACAAAGAAATTAATGCCAGCGGATTAGGAATCGATATTGGTGCTCTTTACAAAGTAAATGATAACTGGAATGTTTCGTTAATGATTTCCGATCTTAATAGTAAATATGAATGGGATACAAGTCCGATTTATGGACAGCAGGGTTTATCAACTACAGATAAATTTCCTACAACAAAAAAAATTGGAGTTAGTTATAACAATCCAGCATTAAAACTTCTTACAGCAATTGAGTATGAAAATAGTAATGCCGGAACAAATATTATCAGACTTGGTGCTGAATATAATATTTACGAAAACTTATTTTTACGGGGCGGAATTGATCAATTAAATCTTAGCAATACTGATGCAGGTATAAAACCATCGCTCGGATTTTCTTATGTAAAATCTTTTGGTGATTTAATAGTTGGTGTTGATTATGCATTTATGATTGAACAATATTCTTCTTCGGATAGACATATTATTGGTGTTAACTTTCAGTTTTAGCTTAATAATAAAACAATTAGATAATAAAACAATTAGATAATAAAACAATTAGATAATGAAACAATTTAACATTATGAACAAAATACTTTTAGTCTTTTTAATTTCATCAATCACAGTCTTCGCACAATCCGCTGGCAATACAGGATTATCATTTCTTAAATACGGATTTGGCGCACGCAACATTGCAATGGGTGATGCTGGAACTGCGCTATCAAACGATTTAACTTCGTTGTTTTACAACCCTGCTAAGTTAGCATCAACCAATGGCTCTGAAGTTTTATTTATGCACAATGAGTGGATACAAGATGTTAGCAGTGAAGTTGTTGGTATTAAAACCGAGTTTTGGAAAATACCTTTTGCATTGGGGTTCAATGTAACTTCTGCTAAGAATATTCCTTTCCGTACAATTGCAATACCTGTACCTGAGACAAGTTTTTCCGCAAATTATTTTTTCGGAAGTTTATCAACAGGATTTTTTGTAACAGATGAAATTTCATTCGGTGCAAGCTTAAAGTATTTGTACGAAGGTTTACTAAATGATGAATCAAATGGTTTCGGTTTTGATTTTGGATTGAACTACTTGCTGCCGTTCAAAGGATTAACAGCATCAGCGGTAATAAAAAATATTGGTTCGATGAATAAGCTAAGAAGTGAAGCAACAAAACTGCCAACAGAGTTAAGAATTGGAACGGCTTACACATATAGTTTAGAAAATTCTAAATTTGATTTTACCGGCGGCGCAGAGTTTCAAAGATATTTAGATACTGAAGACAATCACTTTAATTTTGGCGGTGAAGTTTTATATAATAAATTAATTGCTGCTCGTGCAGGCTATCAAACCGGATATGAATATGAAAGTCGTGGTTTTACTGCTGGCATTGGTTTGATGTGGGGAAATCTCAAATTTGATTATGCGTTTCTTCCATTTTCTTTGGGATTGGGCAATGCAAATTTGTTTTCTCTTCAGTTTAAGTTTTAATATTTAAATAAAATAGTTCTCCGTAGCTCGGGTCTCCAGACCTGAGCTTTTTTATTTTTATGTAGAAAGTCTCAGGACAGGATCTGCCGCGGCAGACTGGCTACGAGGATCATCAGGTAAGAAAATTGTGATTCATTTTTATTATTATGACTAAATAGGTTTTGGTAACTCAGTCCGCTGAGGGAGATTCAGACCTGAGCTTTTTTATTTATAAGCATATCGGTTTATATTTGCATACAAACAAATCAAAACAATTATGAAAAAGCATCCAAAGAAATTTAAAGTAGGTTTAGTGCAGATTGCACTCAGTAAAAATCCAGATGATAATCTTAAAAAAGCTATTGTGTGGATTGAGAAGGCTGCAAAAAAAGGTGCTCAGGTAATTTGTCTGCCTGAGTTGTTTCGTTCTCAGTATTTCTGCCAATCAGAAAATATAGATTATTATGATTTAGCAGAGACAATTCCCGGACCTTCCACAGATGCTGTTTCTAAAATTGCAAAGAAGTTAAAAGTTGTGGTCGTTGTTCCACTGTTTGAAAAAAGAGCGGAAGGGCTTTATCATAACTCGCTTGCAGTTGTAAACACGAAAGGCGAGATTGCCGGAGTTTACCGCAAGATGCACATTCCAGATGATCCATCATATTATGAAAAATATTATTTCACTCCAGGTGATTTAGGTTTTAAATCCTTCGATACAGAGTTTGGCAACATCGGCACTTTAATTTGCTGGGATCAATGGTATCCTGAAGGTGCAAGATTAACTGCATTACAGGGTGCAAGTATTTTGTTTTATCCAACTGCGATCGGCTGGCATCCGCACGAAAAAAAGGAACACGGCAAACCGCAATTTGAAAGCTGGCAAACTATTCAGCTTTCACACGCAATAGCAAATGGAGTTTATGTTGCCTCTGTAAATCGTATTGGTTTGGAAAAAGAAAATAAAGATTCGGCGGGAATAGAATTCTGGGGAAACAGTTTTATTTGCGATCCGCAGGGGATAATAATAGCCGAAGCATCGCACGATAAAGAAGAAATACTTATAGCTGAAGTTGATCTTGATAGAATTGAATACATCCGCCGCAATTGGCCATTCTTACGCGATAGAAGAATTGATGCCTACGGGGATATAACTAAGAGATTTCTTAAGTAGTCCAAATTCAAAATTCAAAAGTAAAAATTCAAAAAGAAGCAATGAAAATTTCTGATTATAAAAATGATCCAAAAGAAATTAAAATCCGTTGCTATAAATATTCAGTCGAAGTTGTAAAATTTATTTCTAATGTTGATGTACCAAGAAAATTTAATCCAATTGTCGATCAATTTTTAAGATCAGCTACATCTATTGGTGCAAATGTAGTTGAAGGTAAAGCAGCACATTCGAAAAGAGACTTTATTAAATTTTATGAAATTGCGTTAAAATCAGCGAATGAAACGAAATACTGGATTTGTTTATTACGAGATGGATTGGATTTAAAAAACATGGATAGATTATTAAAAGAGGCAGATGAGATATCTAAAGTTTTAGTAACAATTATAATTAACACAAAAAAATCAAAATAATTTTTTGATTTTTGAATTTTTACTTTTGAATTTGTTATATAACTCGATTACTAGAATATTAAAGAGATTCAAAAACTTATGAAAATACAATATAGATTACCCGCAGAGTGGGAATACCACGAAGCAACATTGCTCGGCTGGCCAAATAACAAACAAGACTGGCCTGGAAAATTTCAACCGATTCCATCGGTGAAATTGTTCGATACATTTCTCGCGGTGAAAAAGTTAGAATAATTGTTCAATCAAAAGATCATCAAAAAAAAGCAGAACAAGTTTTAAAAGCTGTTGATGCTGATTTTAACAATATTGAATTTTTCAAACTTGAAACTGATAGAAACTGGCTGCGTGATGCAGGTCCGCAGTTTGTAAAAAATGATAAGAACGAAACAGTTCTTATCAACTTTAAATTTAATGCCTGGGCTAAGTATGATAATTATAAGCTTGATGCAAGAATTCCTAAAACGATTTCTAATAAATTAAAACTTCATTTAGTAAAAGCTGAACATCAAAAAAGGGAAGTGGTACTTGAGGGCGGAAGCATTGATTACAACGGTTTGGGTACTATGATTACAACAGAAGAATGTTTGATGGATAATGAAGTGCAGGTTCGAAATAAAGATTTTGCTAAAAGAGATTACGAACAGGTTCTTAATAAATATCTCGGAGCAGCAAATGTAATCTGGCTTAACAAAGGAATTGCCGGAGACGATACACACGGGCACGTTGATGACATTACAAGATTTGTAAATAAGAATACTGTTGTTACCGTGATTGAAACTCATCCAAATGATGCTAATTATATTCCGTTGATGGAGAATCGTGAAATACTTGAAGGTTCAAAATTAGAGGATGGATCAAACA
>JBDTRQ010000171.1:0-7723 GCA_039931535.1 Ignavibacteriota bacterium | reverse complement strand
CCGTCAATTTACTGAGGGAGATGTGCAGCATTGGTGGCATCCACCTTCGGGGCGAGGTGTGCGTACACATTGTTCGGATGATTATCTTTGGCTTCCTTTAGCTGTGTGCCGGTATGTAATCAGTACGGGAGATACAGGTGTGCTGGATGAATCTGTATATTTTTTGGAAGGACGAACAGTTAACCCGGAAGATGATTCCTATTATGATCTTCCAAGCAGATCGGGAGAATCCGAAAACTTATATCAGCATTGTGTACTGGCTATAATCAATGGATTAAAATTTGGTGATCATGGTTTACCACTAATCGGCAGCGGCGATTGGAACGATGGCATGAATATGATCGGCATAAAAGGTAATGGTGAAAGTGTATGGTTAGGATTCTTTCTTTATGAAGTGCTTACTAAGTTTATAAAAATCGCCAGCCAACGAGGTGACTTACAATTTGTTGAGCTTTGTAAAAGTGAAGCGCTCAAGCTGCAAATGAATATTGAACAAAACGGCTGGGATGGAGAATGGTATCGCAGAGCTTATTTTGACGATGGTACACCTATCGGATCAGCGATTAACCAGGAATGTAAGATTGATTCTATTGCCCAAAGCTGGTCTGTACTTTCTGGTGCGGGAGATGCAAAACGTTCTCAAATGGCGATGGAAGCGTTGTATAAAAATCTTGTTCGCCGTGAACATAAGCTAATCCAACTTTTGGATCCGCCGTTTGACAAATCAAATTTAAATCCGGGATATATCAAAGGATACGTTCCCGGGGTAAGAGAGAATGGTGGTCAGTACACTCATGCTGCAATATGGGCGGCGATGGCGTTTGCGGCTATGGGTGATAGTAAACGTGCATGGGAATTGTTAACTATTATTAATCCAATTAATCATGCAAAATCTTTAGAGGATATGACGGTATATAAAGTAGAACCTTATGTGGTAGCCGCAGACATATATGCTCTAACACCTCATATCGGTCGTGGTGGTTGGACATGGTACACAGGTTCGGCTGGATGGTTGTATCGTCTTATCTTAGAATCACTACTTGGATTGAGGCTTGAAGTGGATAAACTTTATATTGAGCCTTGCATTCCTGCTGATTGGGAAACGTATAAAGTACATTACCGTTATCGTGAAACTATGTATCACATTTCCATTTTTCAGAAACATGGCATTAATGTTGATTTGAATATAACCGTCGATGGAGTTCAGAATGTTGAAAAATTTATTCCTCTTGTTGACGATAGGCAAGGACATAATATTGAAGTGAGAATAACATCTCCTGGCTGACTCAATTATTCAACCTAATACTTTGTATTTTTAATTAAGTTAATCATCGTTTTATTTTTTCTGATAATGTAAGGCTCTAAACCGACTGCTCAAGCATGACGAGTTTCTTTAGAACATACTTGCATATGTAAAGATGTAGTTACATTTTCATCCCTTAGGGCGATTGATTTTATCATCGATATTGTTGTATCATTAAAGAGTGATAATGAAATATTTGAAACAATTTTAGATTGAAGGTTAACAATTATAAAAGTTCTAATCTAATCAGGAACCTTAGATGCGATCAATTTAAAGTTTAATAACAGAAATGGTTTTTATGAACAGAAGGAAAGAAAATTTGTTTATCTAATTATAATCATAAAACTCTTAAACTATATTTTTTGTACTATTTAATAGTTGGCATAATTCCTTTTCCTTCCTTCCATTTTTCACAGAAACATTACATCACGTAAAAAAGTAGTTTTTTTATAATTACTAAAAGCCAACGCAATGGATAAATGCAAAATTATAGCGAATAGAAGAAATAAATGCGGGTTCTATCAGCAGTACATGCATAATCCGGTTAATCTGAAGAACAGACGACCGGAATTTATTTACCGTTTATTTACAATTAGTATTCTTATTGTCTGCATTTCAGCCTGCCTGATCGCACAGGAAAAAATTGTTGAACCTAAAGATACCAGCAAGGTAGTTCAGGACATTAAAGACTATTCGGAAGAAGATAATTTTTTTTCAAAGATCTTGAAGTCGTTTATTGTAACTGATGATGAACAACAATCCGAAATTACACTTCCTGATCCTGATAAAGGAATAATCAAAAAATCCACAGGAAAAATTATTAGAAAGATTAATGTTGAAATTCTTGATTTATTTGGAGCATCAGTAATTAACCCCAAAGACACAGTTCGAAACTGGTTACAGGACGCTGGGAATGATCTTCATTTAAATACAAAAGAATGGCTTATTAAAAACAAACTGATTTTTTTTGAAGGGCAAATATTTATTCCCTTTTACATCTTGGAAAGTGAAAGGATAATTAGAGAAAGTCCTTATGTCTATGATGTAAGAATTATTCCACAACTGATTGAGAACAATGCTGACAGCGTTGATATTATGGTATATGTTCAGGATATCTGGAGTCTTAATGGCAGTGCCTCATACAGTCCTGGAAATAAAACCGGAAGTTTTTCAATTGCTGACATCAACTTTCTTGGATACGGCAATAGATTTAGCGGTGGACTTAATTTTGATCGTAAACTTACTCAGGGATGGGACTGGGATGCCAGTTATACTTTTGACAACATTGGAAAAACCTTTCTTTCTGCACATATATATTATGAATCGGATTTGAATATTGAAAAGTATGGCGTTAGCGTCGGCAGGAATTTTTTCTCACCAATTATTAAGTGGGCAGGAAGTATAGAACAGCTTTGGCTAAACACCAGATATCCTGAAATTTTAAATTCATCAGGGCTTATAGAAACCGTTCGTTATAACCAGCAGGATTATTGGCTGGGACATTCATTTAACTTAGAACAAATTGATTCAAGTAGTGAAGATCAGATACCATTTAATCTTTCAGGAAGAGTTACTAGAAAAGTTTACAGTCAGAAGTCAAGATTTGATACGCTGAATTTATTACAGGATAATACATTTTATCTGGGTCGTATTGGGTATTCCAGTAGAAAATATTATCAGGATCACTACATATTCGGTCTTGGAAAAACTGAGGATATTCCACTTGTACATATGATAGCCTTTCTCTATGGATACGAAATAGGATCAAATTCCAGCAGACCATATTATGGATTAAAAACCGGTCATAGTTTCAACAATAAATCTCTGGGTTATTATTACGGGGGTTTTCAAATCGGGGCATTCCGCAGCGATCAGAAATGGTTAAATCTCACATACATGTTGGAAATAATGTATTTCTCAAATCTTAATGCTGTCGGTAAATGGAAATGGAGGCATTACATTGAAAGCAGGTATTCATACAGCTATGATCCTATCAGACCGCAGGATATTCTGAACATAAATAATGAAGACGGAATCAGAGGTTTTTCGGATGCTTACTTAAAAGGAGCAAAAAAACTGGTACTGAATTATGAGGCTGATATTTTTGCTCCATTACAATTTTTAGGTTTTAAATTGGCTTTTATTACGTTTGCTGATTTTGGTCTGATCTCTTCAAATAATAATTCATTATTTACCAGCAAACTTTATCAAGGATACGGAATCGGCTTCAGGATAAAAAATGAACATCTTATTTTCCCTGAATTCCAGTTTATGTTCGGTTTTTATCCCAATACTTCTCAGGGAGATGGTAGCCATTTTTATGCGTTTCATCAAAATCCAATGTATTATCGCTTCAATAAATTTGAATTTTCAATTCCTTCCATCGTAACAATAGAATGAAAATAGAATTTAAAAGAATGCGGACTATTTTTTATATCACTACCTTAACCATACTTGCCCTGATTTGCTGTTAGAAATTTTCTTTTTATAAACTCATTAAAAGATGTAGTTCCTTTTTCATCCTTTCGATCGATTGATATTAGATATCTAATAGTGCATCTTAATTTTACTAATAAGCAGAATTACTAAATCATAATTTGTTAGTTGCTTGCTTTAATAAAAATTTGTGAATTTATAAAGTATAATACGATGAAAAAAATTAGACTACTGCTAATCGAGGATAATCGCCTTCTTCGTGATGGAATGTTTTCAATTCTTAAACCTCATAAAGATATTCTAATTATTGCCGCTTCCGGAGACGGCAAGAACACTCTTATAAAAATTAAGCAGCTTAAACCAAATGTTGTACTTTTGGATTTAGGATTACGTAGTCAAAACAGTTTACATGTTGTAGAAATAGTTAAAAAAGATTTTCCGCAAGCAAAAATCATCGTAATGGATCTTGCACCCGTTCAAGCCGATATTTTACGGTATGTAAAAGCTGGTGCAAATGGTTTTATCCTTAAGGATGCTTCATTAAATGATCTTTTAATAACTATTAGAAAAGTTTCGGAGGGTGAAACAATTCTTCCTTCGCTGCTAGTTGATTCGTTATTCTCACAAATTGTTGAATTTGCAGTAAGAGAAGGCAAATCTAAACTTAAAGATGCAGTACGTATGACTAAACGAGAACGTGAGGTTATAGTTCTTCTGAGTGAAGGATTAAGTAATAAAGAGATCGGACAGAAAATCCACACTTCAACTTATACCGTTAAGAGCCATATTCACAATATTATGGAAAAACTTGCATTGCATACCCGATTGGAAATTGCAAACTATTCTTATTCGGATGAAACTCTTAATACAGTTTCAAAAAGTATCTCAACGATAAACAACTAATTAATTATTTAGTGTTTGTTCTATATGATTTGGATAAAGCAGTTATTACTAAAAAGGAAAATATTATGAATTATTTTTTTGTATTAATCACTTCGTTATTTATGCTGGGTACAACCGATATTTTGAATGCACAGATAAGTATTAATGTTAATCTAGATCGTCAACCAATCTGGGGTCCCACAGGTTATGACTATGTGGAATATTATTATTTACCGGATATTGAAACTTATTACAGTGTTCCGCAGAGTCGTTTCTATTATTATAATAATGGACAATGGAGCAACAGCAAAAATCTACCATCACGCTTCGGTAAGTACGACTACTATAAATCATACAAAGTAGTAGTGAATGAGCGTGAACCATGGAAGAATCACAAAAACTATAAAGAAAAATATTCGTCATATAAAAATCGTCACGATCAGCAATTTATCCGTGATAGCGAAGACTCAAAATATTTTGTCATCAAAAAACATCCTAAGCATCAAAACTGGGTTATTCAGCAAAAGCACGATAATGGTAAGCACAAAGGTAAAAACAAAAAATAATCTGAATTTATTTTTACTAAGATAGAAATGATTTTGACTGGTTTGGTTTATTGTATTTCTGCTGCAGAATATCCTAATAAGATGTAGTTCCTTTTTCATCCCTAAGATTGATTTAATTAAGAAAACACTTTCTTTAGTTTATAAACAAGTGAGATTGTTTTTTCTATATATGTATGTCACCTGGCACAAGCATGAAAATTCTGGGATCCGTATTAAATCTAAATTAACACGATAAAATGCAAGCAGAATAACATTGTTGCAATTGTGCCGATTGCGGAAAGGATAATATGAGAGGAATAATATTTATAATAATTGGGATGAATATAATGGTTGGATTGCTTTACATAATTAACCCAATTATAAGAAAAGAATTAAAAAACTATTTTGAGAAAATTAACAGTTAACAATAGCAATTCGGTACGAATTGCGAGTTATGCTTTGAAGGAGCGGACATAATGGAAGATGATGAAGAAATAACGGTTGATGAAACTTGCCCACAATGTGGAAACGATTATGATGATATAGATTTTGATTACCATATATGCCATAGATGCGGTTATAATAACGACCCCGACAAGGGCAAAGAAGGAGCGACTGAGCAAACATAACTATAAAAAAACAATAATAGAGAATGATCTCAATAACTATTAGAAGTTTGTAATTTTACAACGTTTTGTACAGTGAAATAAAATGAAAACAAAAAACAAAATTAAATATTTGTTTGTTGATATCGGCGGCGTTTTGCTTACCGATGGATGGGGTCATAAATCCCGAAAGTTGGCGGCAAAAAAGTTTGCCCTGAATCGGGAAGAGATGGAACGCCGACACAACCAGACTTTTGATACGTACGAGTTAGATAAGCTCACTATTGAAGAATACTTGAATCGTGTTGTGTTCTATGAGAAGCGTTCGTTTACCCAGTCTCAGTTCCAGAAATTCATGTTCGACCAATCGAAACCGTATCCCGAAATGATCGAGTTAATCCGCCGGCTTAAGGCGCAATATGGATTGAAGATCGTTGTCGTTAGCAACGAAGCGCGAGAACTGAATGCACACCGGATTAGAAAATTCAAGTTGGATGAGTTTGTAGATTTTTTCATTTCCTCCTGCTATGTCCACTTGCGAAAACCGGATGCCGATATCTTCCTGCTTACACTCGATACCTCCCAGGCGCCAATCCGACAAGTTGTCTATATAGAAAACACTCCGATGTTTGTCAAGATCGCTGAAGGGTTGGGAATTCAAAGTATTCTTCACACAGATTACAAATCCACACGTGCTAAACTGGCTTCGTTTGGTTTGGAGTTTGAAAAATGATAAACCGGTCAGTTGCAAAACCGGAACACACAAACATTCTTACAATCAATGGTGGTTTCTCGAGTATTAAGTTCGCATTGTATCGGACAGCGGAACCATTAAAACGAATTCTCTTTGGAATGGTTGATCGGATAGGTTTGCCGGGAACGAAATTACCTTCGACGACTCAACTGGACACGAATTACAACTCCATTTGTGCGAAATTATCTGCACTTTGGCTAAATACTTTAAAATAAAAAAAGGAGAAAGTTCATGCGATATATATTTGTATTAATAGTAGCACTGCTCTTGTCGAGTACTTTAAATGCTCAGGAAGAGAATGCTAATATAAAAAATCAAAAAAAAGAATTGGGGAAGACTCCGGTACCGGGAGATAATTTAAAAAATCCATTTACAGATAAAATAAATTCAGCCCATGATGGGAAAATAATATTTATTCAGAACTGTGCTTCTTGTCATGGTAGTGAGGGCATTGGAAATGGACCCGCGGGTGCAAGTTTAATTCCAAAACCTGATAATTTAACGAGCGACGAGATAAATAAAAGATCCGATGGCGAGATATTTTTGAATATAAGTGACGGTGCAAGCGGTGTTATGATTCCCTGGAAATTCATCCTTTCTGAAAATCAAAGATGGCACCTGGTTGATTATATAAGAGAGTTAAGTAAAAAATCAAAATAAGGAAGTTCTATAATGAAAAAATATAAATTAGAAAAAAAAATTATTTGGGGAATGACGATTGCATTGTTAATAATATTTTCAAAGGAAAGCTTAGCAATTCCAAGTTTTGCACGCCAAACAAATTTGCCTTGCAGCTCCTGCCACACAATATTCCCGGAGCTAAATACATTCGGGAGATTTTTCAAGTTGAATGGATATACATTGATTGGAGTAAAAACAATAGAGGTCAATGATTCAACGGATATAAATGAGGATGTAGATTTCAATCTTTTAAAAATCCCACCGGTATCATTAATGATGCAGGCTGCTTATACATATAAAACAAAAGAGCAGCTAGGATCTCAAAATAATAATGTATCGCTTCCACAACAATTGAGCATATTTTTTGGCGGAGAAATTACACCACATATAGGCAGTTTCATTCAGTTATCTTACGATGACCAGGGAGCTGCCTTTGGTATTGATAATATAGATTTCAGATACGCTAATCAAACAGAACTTGGGTCTGAAAATTTGTTATATGGAGTTACTCTAAATA
>JBDTRQ010000170.1:0-2754 GCA_039931535.1 Ignavibacteriota bacterium | reverse complement strand
GTTTTACGTCACAGAATAATTACAAATTTTAGTGCAGAGGCTGAAGGAATTACCTCGGTTGATGTGATAAAAAGAGTTGAAGCTGAGGCTTAGAAAATTATTTGGTGTAGTGTGAAAATTAATTTTATATAAAATTATATTTTTTTTAATCTTTCTATTTCAGATTTAATATCTTCAATTATTCCTTTATTAACAATTTCCTTTTTACCATTAATTTTGGTTGAGTAGATATAAAAAACTTTACCTCCAAAAACTTCTGTAAATTTTGCATGAGTTTCTTCCTGGATAGATTTTTCCTTGAATATTTCCGGAAGTTGAATACCTTCATTCACAGGTTTAATCTGTAGCCCAAGATATTTCTCCCCAATTTTAATAAAGAAATCAACATTAAATAATCTATCCCATTCATCTGGAGCCGGTTCAATTTTTTCATTCAGCTCATTCTGAAGTTGACCATATATTGTTTCAATTTCAGTCATATACCCATCATAAGTTCTATTGATTACCAAATTGATCATATACTCTATGCAATCGGCTTCATTTATGTCATCAAGTTCTGCCTGTACCACTTCTGTAACTTTAACATAAAGTTTTTTACCAAGCTCAGATATATGCTCTTTGGTTTTTACATTGATAAAATAATATTCTTCCCACTCCCCAAGATTTTTGGGTGCACATTTTCTTATTGATTCAGAAGTCGGTCCAACATTTCTTTTAAAATTAAGTTGAAAGCGATTCATAACACTATTCAAAATCCATTCTTTAGCCATTATTATTTCCAAGCAAATTTAAAAATCTGTTTTTGTATTTATATTCAATTGAAATATCTACCAGTACTAGTTTTTCTTTAATTAAATGTGCATTAATAAATGTTTTATTTTTTAAATATAAATAACCTAAAAGTCGATTATCTTTATCATACTTTTGCTGATCATATTTTAAATATACTTTCTGACCTTTTGTTTTTTCGATTAAATATTGTTTTGCCTTTCCATTTACTTCAACGTCTTCTTTTATTCCGATAAGCCTAATCTCTAAATCATTATTCAGCTTAACAACCTCTGGACTTAATACTTCTTTTATTAAAAAATATTCTTCTCGTTTTTGGGGATGTATATCAAGTTTTGATCCAAATTGCATTTTCTTTATATCAATCTTTTTATCAAGTAGATGCGGGTCTTTAAAAATGTAAGGCAACTGTTGGATATCTTGATCAAAATTTAATAATGTTTGTTTTTGTTTTTCAAAGCTATACGAGTGATTTTCAAAAAATTTATTTTGATCAATATTAAGTTTCTTCTTAATGTTTAGCATAAAATCTGGGTTGATTTCAAATCCTATTGAATTTCGATTTAGATTCTTAGCAGCTAATGATGTTGTTCCACTCCCCAGAAAGGGATCAAGAATAGTATCTCCTACAAAAGAAAACATTTTAATTAATCTTTTAGGAAGTTCCTCTGGAAACATTGCAATGTGACTATCCTGTTTTGCTCCCCCAAAATTCCAATGTCCTTGAAAATATGCGTTCCATTCTTCCGTTGTTAATCTAGAAAGTTCTTTTTTCTCTTTTGAAACTTTTGGCGCATTTCCAACTTTCTTAAAGATTAAAATAAATTCATAATCCAGCTTAAGTATTCCATTTCTTGGGTAAGGAAAAGAACCCATTATCGTTGCACCACCAGTAGTGTTTGTTGTGGTAACTTTCTGCCAAATTATTGCCCCCATATAATCAAAACCGATAATTTCACAAAATTTAATAATTTCTGTTCTTATAGGTATTACTTTATATCGACCATAATAGATTGAACGTGCGAATTGATCTCCGATATTTATACATAATCGACAACCGTTATGAAGAACCCGAAAAGATTCTTTCCAAACAAGGTTTAAGTTATTGATATAGTTTTCATAACTATCATTATACCCAATTTGATTATCTGAACCATAATCTTTGAGTTGCCAATATGGTGGTGATGTAATTACTAAATGAACTGACTCGTCATTTAGTTTAGCCATGTTTCTTGAATCACCGTTTATTATTAGATGATTTGTATTCATATCAATTAAAAATTTGTTTTTATAATTGAACTTACCAAAACTATTTGTAAAAATTTGTGTTATTTAATGAATGGAGTTAAAGCTTTGCAATCGAATAATTCTTAAATGCAAAATATATTTCTGTAGCAGCGGTTTTAATTATAGTTGCTGTAGGAACCGCTAATAACATTCCAAGTATTCCAAACAACTCACCGCCAGTTATAATTAGAAGTATAATTATGATTGGGTGCATATCCACACTTTTTGAAAAAACATAAGGCTGTACAAATCCGTTATCTAACGTATAAATCAATACAACGACTGTCATAATCAAAGGAACTTGTGATAAATCTCCTGTCTGCATTATTGAAAGTACAATTGCAGGAATACCGCCGATAATAGGTCCGAAGTAGGGTATTAAATGACCAATACCGGCAATAACACCCAACGGAAGTGCGTTTGGCACTCCAATAACATAAAATCCAAAACCAACTGCCGTTCCAACAAACGTTGCGTCAAATATCCATCCTCTAACAAATCTGCCAAGCTGCAGGCTGATTCTTTTTAAAATCCAGTAAGACATTTCAAAATATTTATTTGGTACGATATGAATTAATGCTTTATGAATTACAGCGCTGTCTTTGAGCAGATAAAAAGTTATGAATGGAACTATCACCAAAAATGCAGCAATAGAAAGGATGCCGCTAACATATTGTG
>JBDTRQ010000169.1:0-7088 GCA_039931535.1 Ignavibacteriota bacterium | reverse complement strand
ATAAAAATTTATCCATTCTATGGTAGCCAAATCAATAATTGGATTTACATAATAAAACTTGCATATTTTTAAAAGTATAATCTTATAATCATATCTATATAATGTATAATGTGTTTCTGTAAATTTAATTCAGGAGATATTGGATTTCATAAATATTTTGATTCTTTTGATCCACAGGCTGGACGATTTGTTGATTTCATAAATTTTTCTAATACTATTAAATCAATAGATAATTTTTTATTTAATTACTTGTTAATATTTTGAAGTAAAAGTTCTTGTCTATTTTTAAGATTAAACTTATCCCTTACTCGATCAACACATTTTGTACCCATCTCAGAATTATAATTAACTAAAATTGATCTAACCTTAGATGCTGTAATATCTATATTGTAATTAGCGTCCAAAATTAAACCACATTCTCCAACTACCTCTGGTAAAGCATAATTATTTGATACTACAGGAATACATCCATATTGCATTGCTTCAGCAACTGAACAACCGAATCCTTCATGAATTGACAATTGAATATATACTTTTGAAATGCTAAGAATCTCTTCAAGTTTTTGTAATTCAACAAATCCAAGAAGCTGCACATTTTTTGGAATTAAAACTTCTTTGATAAAATCATCATGATTACCTATCAAATAAAAATTAACCTCAGGCATCCGATCCGCTAATAATAAAAATTTATCAATCCCTTTCCTTCGAAAACTAATCTTGTTTAGTAAAGCGATGGTTAAAATATTATTTTCCTTTTTCTGAAAATTAAGATTTGGGAAATTATTAAAACCATGATAAATCATTACTATTTTTGAGGAGTCAATTTTACAGTTTAAAATTATTTCATTACGATTAGATAACGAGACAGAAAAAATTTTAGTAGCAAGATTTAACATTATGCGTATCAGAATTTTCTTGTAAAAATTATTACAAGAACCATAACTAATCTCGTTTACAGAAGCAACATCGTATCCACCAGCGACAAGATATATTTTCTTACTTAATATGCTTGATACTATGCAAGGCACAAAAAATTTTAAACTAGCGAACCAGAAAAAAACAGAATCGTAATTTTTAATCAATTTTATAAGTTTAACAATATTAGATAAGTTTAATAGAGTGATTTCAACTTTAGTTACATCATGAGCAGATCTTAATATCTCATAATCCTTTTCAATGAATGAACTTTTGGAAATTGCAAAGAATAATATTTTCATTTAAAGCATTTAGGATTGTATATTATTTAATTAAAAATAAAAATAATTAAACTAGATCAAATATCCCATCGTGTATGGAATTTATGAAAGACCAGAAACAAATATCTTTCATCGTACCTTGTCGAAATGAATCAAAATATATTGTAAAAACTATTAATTCAATATTAAGCCAAGATATGATTGGAAGTGATTTTGAAATAATTATTGTAGATGGAATAAGCGATGATGGCACAAGAGAAAAACTTAAAGAACTCGAATTACAAGATTCAAGAATAGTAATAATTGATAATGAAAAAAAAGTAACTCCTGTAGCTCTAAATTTAGGCGTAAAAAAGGCTAAGGGAGATTATATCTTGATACTTGGTGCCCATGCATCTATTGCTGCCGATTATGCTTATAATTGTATAAAAATTTTAGAATCTCATGTTGATGCTTCTTGTGCAGGTGGTCCGATTATAAGTATTGGAGAATCTAATTTAGGAAAAGCAATAGCAGTTGCAATGTCAAGTACATTAGGTGTTGGAAATGCAAAGCATAGATTTCCAAACTATGAGGGATTTGCCGAAATGGCCTGTTTTCCAGTTTATAAAAAAGAGGTTTTTGAACAGATTGGATTGTTTGATGAACAACTTGTTAGGAATCAGGACGATGATTTTAGTTTTAGATTAAGGTTAAAAGGGGGAAAGATTTTTATATCACCAAAAGCAAAAAGTTTTTATGTTGTTCGCGATAGTCTACCTAAATTATTTAAGCAATATTCTCAATATGGGTATTGGCGTGTTGCATTATTAAAAAAACATAAATTACCTATTGCAATGAGACAACAAATTCCATTTTTATTCTTTTCATCTGTAATCCTTCTTATTCTTTTGGGAATAATTTTACAAAAAATGGTTGTTGGAATAATTTTACCAGTCGTTTACTTTATCACTCTCATTATTTTTAGCCTAAAAATTTTTATTTTTGAAAAAAAATATTTTGCTTATTGGTTACCTGTTGTAATACCTGTCTTACATTTTTCGTATGCGTATGGCTTTTTTCAAGGGATATTAAAATTTTCGATTAGTAAAAAACAAAAGGATTATAAAAATTGAAATCTGAAGTTGAGGAAATTAAATCGAGATATAAAAGACGTAAAGATTTCCCGTTATATAAATATTCAATACTAAATCCTGCTAGCTATCTTGCAGAACAAGAAAAGGAAAGGGCTATTATTAAATGGATAAAAAAAAATTATATTTTACCTGTTGCTGATAAGAAGTTTCTTGAGATTGGTTGCGGTACTGGTAATAATATCTACACCTTTTTAAAGCTTGGATTTAAACCTGAAAATATATACGCTAACGAGTTGTTAGATGATAGGTTTTTTGCAGCCAAAAAAAATCTACCGAAGGATGTAAAACTAATTAATGGGAATGCCCTAGATATTGAGCTCCCAGATAATAGTTTTGATGTTGTTTTTCAATCTATGGTATTCAGTTCAATATTGGATAAAAACTTTAAAAGAGATCTTGCTATTAAACTTTTTAAACTTACTAAACCCGGTGGTGGAATTTTATGGTATGATTTTATATATAATAATCCAAACAATCCTGATGTCAGCGGTGTTAGCCTTAAGGAAGTAAAAGATTTGTTTAATTTAGAACCTTCCTATATGCAAAAGATTACTCTCGCACCGCCGATTGCAAGAATGATTACGAAGATTCATCCTTCTATGTATACTTTACTCAATTCTATACATATCTTTCGTACTCATCTTTTACTTTGGATCAAAAAAAGGGAATAATCAAACTTGCAAAAGTGTTGTTGAAATACTTATTTTTCAAAACAATAATTAAATTATGAATAAAGACTACTTACTTTTTCACAAACCGTTTATTTCTGAAGATGAAATAAATGAGATGGTTGATACTTTGCGTTCAGGATGGCTGAGTATGGGACCAAAGACTATAAAATTTGAGGAAGAGTTCAACAAGTACATAGGTGCAAAAAAATCTGTTGCGGTCAGTTCCTGGACAGCAGCTGGACATCTTACCTTAGAAGCTTTTGGAATTGAAAGAGGTGATGAAGTTATAGTCCCTACGATGACATTTCCGGCAACTGCCGAAATTGTCTGTTACTTTGGTGCTAAACCTGTTATTGTTGATGTTGATAAGGATACGCTTAACATTTCTCTTGAAGAAATTGAAAAGGCTATCACTCCCAAGACAAAAGCCATTATTCCTGTTCATTACGGAGGACAGCCTTGCGACCTTGATGAAATTAATCAAATTGCAAAAGCACATAATTTAAAAGTTTTAGAGGATGCCGCGCATTCCCTTCCGGCAACATATAAAGGGAAAAAAATAGGTACTATCTCTGATGTTACCTGTTTTAGTTTTTACGCAACAAAGACTTTATCAACCGGCGAAGGTGGAATGATTTGTACTAATGATCAGGAAATTGCTGAGCGTTGTGCTATAATGCGCTTACACGGAATTAATAGAGATGCCTGGAAGCGATATAGCGAAGCAGGTTCTTGGTATTATGAAGTTGTTGCTCCTGGCTATAAATATAACTTTACAGATCTTCAGGCTTCACTTGGATTGCCGCAACTAAAAAAAGTTGATGTGATGTGGGAGTGGCGTAAAAAAATTGCTGCAAGATATACTGAAGCATTAAAAGATTTTGATCTAATCACATTACATACCATAAAGTCAGATAGAGAATCATCTTGGCATTTGTTCCCTATAAGATTAAACTTAGAAATGATCACGAAAAATCGTGCTCAGATAATTGAGGAATTAAAAAATAAAAATGTTGGCGTAGGTGTTCATTTTATGCCTGTTCATCAACATTTATATTATAGTGAAACTTTTAATTTGGATGATAAAAATTATCCTGTTGCCTCCGCAGCTTTTCCGCGTTTGATGTCTCTTCCTATTTATCCGGGCATGAGTGATGAAAGCGTAGAAAAAGTAATTAATGTATTAATAGAAATATTGAATAAATATCGAAGATAATTTTTCTTTTTATGGGTAAGCAGGGCAGTTTTATCAAACGATTTACTGATATAGTCATTAGCATCATAACATTAATTCTCACTTCTCCAATTTTTCTAATTTCTGCAATTTTAATTAAACTTGAATCTAAAGGTCCAGTTTTTTTTCTCCATGAAAGAACTGGATTTAATGGAAAACCTTTTAATATGTTTAAGTTCAGAGGTATGATTAATAATGCCTTAAGTTTTGGACCTGGTATCACACAGAAAGATGACCCTCGAATTACTAAGGTTGGTAAATTTTTGAGAAGAACGAGCATTGATGAATTACCACAATTCATTAATGTACTTAGAGGTGAGATGAGTATTGTTGGACCACGACCTGAAATTATTAGTATTACATCAAATTACTCAAATGCACACAAAGAGGTATTTAAGTTTATGCCTGGAATTACAGGATACTCTCAGGTAAATGGCAGACAATTGCTAACACCGGAACAACGAACTGAAATGGAAATCAATTACTACAAAAACGAATCTTTTTGGAGTGATGTTAAAATAATTTTCAAGACTTTTCCTGTTGTTATAAGCAACCAAGGTAATCTCTAATCCTTATTTTATCTTTTATAAAAATTGATTAATACCTTTAATTTTTACCCTTGCACAGCTTAGCATAAAAATTTAACTTCACATACAATTTTAACCGAAAATATATCTGGATACCGCTATATGAAGAACTATGTAAGTAAAGTTTTTTCATTCATAATAATATCATTCACATTTCTTAATACTTCTTTTACACAAGATTATAAAATCCTTAAATCTGATGATACTCAACTAATACTTGAATTTAGTTTTGAAGGAAAATTTGAGGTTAAAGATTTTATATTTAACGGAATAAAGTTTACAAATGTTACAGATGGACAATTTCCTCTGCGTAATCCTGGTGAACCATATTTGCCTTCAAGATTTTACGAAATTGGTATTCCAATGAATAAATATGCAAATGTAACAATACAGGAAGTTGAGCGTGAAGTTTATGCCGACAAGTTTATTGAAGCTACCCCAGATTCTGCAGGTCAACCTCTCGATAAATTAAATTATGCTCAAGAGATATATGGATCAAACATACCTTTTCCAGCGAATGCTGCCGAAATAAATTCACAAGCAATATTTAGATACCTTAAAACTGCATCTCTATCAGTGTCTCCGTTCCAGTTTAATCCTGTTGAAAGAACATTAATATTTAACAAAAGAATAAAAATAAAAATAGATTTTCAACAAGATATATCCTTTACTGATTTGATATTGCCCGTTTCTGATAAGATGACAGAAGAATTAATTGCAACCAATATAATAAACCCACAAGAAGCGCTTAAATTTTTAGGGAAGATCAATAAACTGAATGAAGCACCTTTGGAGAAATATTGGTACGATCCAGTAAAAGATTACTATAAAATATATTTAAAGGAAAAGGGTGTTTACCGCATAACATGCGATTTTCTTATTAATGCAGGTGTTCCAGCAAATGCTCTTGAAAATATGCACTTAGAATTATTTAACAATGGAATGTCTATTCCTATTGATGTAGTTGACATCAATAATGACAATTTGTTTAACTCTGGTGATTATTTTCAATTTGTAGGCGAACCTGCAAAACCTGCTGATCAATATACAAGAATGAATATTTATAATAAATCAAATGTATATTGGTTTTCATACCAAGCAGATTCGGTCAATTATTATAAATATATTGATGGATTCCCAATTGCTTATTCACCATTAATAACAAGTTCAGTAAAAACCTTGCTTTGGGAAGAGGATAATACTTATCAGCACTTTGGGCGTGCAAATGATGATCAAAGAGACTATTGGCAGTGGGACCAGGCTGAAGCTCAAAATAGGTTGCCATATCGCAATTTCCTCTATTATATCCAGGATAGCATTTGGAACGATTTTGTTATCGAAAAACCTCAAGCCAGTATCAAGGTTGGATTACATGGCTTAACATCTATTAGCTGCAATAATGGAGATGGTCATAATGTTGATATTAGATTTAATACAAAAATCCTTGGAACCAAAAGTTGGGATGGACAAGAATCTGCTCTTTTTGAAAACAATTTTTATTTAGCCTACAACACCCTGGGTGGCGGAGATACCGCACAATTAAACTATCAAGCTTTTCAAAAATTTGAAGTTGAGTGTAATGGAAATATTTGCGACTCCAGTCAAAGTGATATAGTGCTTATTAACTATTTTCAACTAAACTATTGGGCATGGAACAAAACAAAATCAAATTATTTTTATTTTACTAGTCCCCCTAATAATTATAATGATAATAAATATTATTTATGGCTTTGGCAAAGAGATAATATGAAGATTTATATCCCAAGTAGAAATGAATTAATCCCACATCCCGATATAAGAAATGATATAGACCATAGTGTTTATTTTGTTGACACAATCGCAACTCAGACAGATTATTATTGTGTTGCTGATGATTATTATTTATTAGCTGATTCAATAATAAAAGACTCTCCTTCAGATTTGAGAAATATAGCAAATGGTTCTGATTACATTATAATATCACATCCTCTTTTTTTATCCGCAGCACAAAGACTTGCTGATTATCGATCAACGAATTTAAAAGGATATTCATCACCACGAACAGTGGTTGTTGATGTAATGGACGTATATGATGAATTTTCTTATGGTTTATTAGATCCCAAAGCACTTCAATATTTTGCCAAATATGCTTTTGAAAATTACAAACGTTAAATTTTAAATGCTATTTTTAGGTTTATCAATTAAACTTAAAAAGTAGATAAAATCATAATGAAAATACCATTTACAAAACGATTTCTTATATCAAGGTTTGCAATTTCTGTGAT
>JBDTRQ010000168.1:0-3081 GCA_039931535.1 Ignavibacteriota bacterium | reverse complement strand
AGATTAAAATAATACGTCACACTGAGCGGAGACGAAGTGTGACAAAATAATTTAAAACTTCATCCTTCGACTCCGCTCAGGATGAAAATATTCTAAGCCTCAACCAAATCAGCAAACTTTTCCTGATACTTAACAAAAAACTCTCCAATAGCTTTGTAAGCTTTTTCAAGAATTTGTTCGTTTGGCAAAAACACAACTCTAAAATGTTTTGTGCCTGGCACCTGTCCAAATCCACTGCCGGGAACAACAACAACTCCAGTTTCGCGAATCAACTCGCCAACAAAATGCGCATCAGGCTGTTTCATTTCTAATTTTGGAAATGCATAGAAAGCACCTTCAGGTTTTACACAGCTTATTCCGGGAATTGCATTTAACATTTCAAATGTTAAATCTCGGCGTCTCGCAAGTTTTTTCATTCCCTCAGTAAGATGATAATGATTTCCTTCAAGCGAAGGTTTTATTCCATACTGCTCAGGATGATTTGCAGATAATCTTGCACGCAGGATTTTATTAATTGCTTCCATGTAATCAGCAAGAATTTCTTTTCTTCCGCTAACAATTCCCCAGCCGATTCTAAAACCGGGAACCATATAATTTTTGGATAATCCACCAAAGGTTATGCAGGAAACAACTTTATTTAATGACGCAATCGAAATATGTTTTTTTCCATCAAATAAAAGTTTGTCATAAATTTCATCTGCAAAGATTACAAGATTATACTCAAGTGCAAGATCAACAATTTGCTGTAAATTTTCTTTTGTATAAAGTGAGCCGGTTGGATTATTCGGATTGATAAGTATAATACCTTTTGTCTTATCATTTATTTTTGATTTTATATCTTCGATATCAGGCAGCCATCCATTTGCTTCATCTAAGTAATACGGATTTTCCATCATCTGAAGTTTGCTTGATATTGCAGTGTAAAGCGGATAGCCCGGAGTTGGGGTAAGAACATTTTCACCTTCGTTTACAAGTGCAGTTAAACAAATTTCAATCGCTTCACTTGCGCCTGTTGTTACAAAAATATCGTGAACATTTGTAATGCCCTTTCGTTCTGCTTCCGCTTCGATTGCTTTAACAGCCTCAGCAATTCCTGATGAAGGAGCATAACCATTTAAGTTTTTTAGCATTGCCTGATAAGTTGCATCAATAAGATGTTTTGGCGGTGCAAAATCATAAAGATTCGGATCGCCAATATTTAAGTACAACATTTCTTTCCCTGTTTTTGCAACTTGATTTGCAAGAATAACAATATCTCTAACTGCGTAAGTAATGTTATTAGTTCTAACTGCAGGTTTAATTTTATTGATCATATTAAGTCTCCGTAAAAAATAAATTCAATTCTCTATATCAAACTTAAAAAAAATTGCAATGAGAAGCAGGAAGAAACTTAAAGATTAAAAGATTAAAAGATTAAAATATTGAAAAATTAAACGAGTATTAAAAAACACAGGACCTGAGTCCTGCGCTTAGAATATTTTTATTTACTATTGGTCAACTGATTTATGAATATGTTTAATTATCATTTAATTTGTAACGGGATAGGTTAATTCACCTTCACCATGCTGGCTTAAATCGAGCCCAATTAATTCCTGTTCTTCAGAAACACGAAGTGGAATAATAAGTCCTGTGATTTTAAAAAGGATAAAAGATCCACCGAAGGAAAAAATACTTACCCCTATTAGTGCAGCCATATGAACCATAAATGTATTTGTTGTTCCATAAATCAACCCAACACCATTGGCAAAAACTCCAGTAAAAAACATTCCAACAATTCCACCCAAACCGTGGCAAGGAAAAACATCTAAAGTATCATCGATTGTAGATTTTGCTTTCCAATTAACTGCCAAATTACTTATTAATGAGGCAACAGTTCCAATAAATATACTTTGTCCAATATTTACATATCCAGCGCCAGGTGTTATCGCAACTAATCCTACAACCGCACCAACTGCGGCTCCAAGAGCAGAAGGTTTTTTGCCACGCATCGCATCAAAAAATATCCAAGCAATTGCTGCGGCTGCTGATGCTGTGTTTGTAGTTGCAAAAGCTAAGACTGCGGTTGCATTTGCAGCCAAAGCTGATCCTGCATTAAATCCAAACCAACCAAACCACAACAAACCTGTACCAAGCAAAACATAAGGAACATTTGCCGGTTCATGCTTTTCATTCTTTTGATGTGTTTTTCTTCTTCCAAGAATTATTGCTCCGGCGAGTGCAGCAAATCCGGCAGACATATGAACAACCGTTCCGCCGGCAAAATCGAGCACACCCATTTTTCTTAAAATTCCATCAGGATGCCATGTCATATGTGCTAATGGTGCATAAATAAAAATGCTAAACAAAACTATAAAAAGTAAATAAGATGAAAATCGGACTCGCTCTGCAAAAGAGCCGGTTATTAAAGCTGGAGTTATAATTGCAAACTTGAGTTGAAACATTGCAAATAACAATAACGGAATTGTTGGTGATAATCCTGGATGAGTTTCCGATCCAACACCGTTAAACATAAAATATGTAAACGGGTTTCCAATAAATCCACCGATGCTGTCTCCAAATGCAAGACTGAATCCAAAAACAACCCATAGAATGCTAATTACTCCCATAGCAATAAAACTTTGCAGCATTGTTGAGATTACATTTTTAGAACTTACCATTCCACCATAAAAATAAGAAAGACCCGGTGTCATCAATAAAACCAAGCCAGTAGCTGTTAGCATCCATGCAATATCTGCAGGATTAGCGGGCTCACCTGTTACACTTGTTGTTGAGTACGGCCAAAACGCACCTAAGAGTGAGACAATAAATAGAAATCCAAATGCAACCGACCAGAATTTTTTCATAATGTTCCTTTTTTAGATCGGAATCTAAAATATATTAGGTTATTTGTCAAGTTTAACTTAATTATTTATAGTTAATGTTCTAATTATATAATATTATTAGTCATATCTATCTATTTTTTACATTTAATAAAGCCAGTAAAACTAAAAAGGAACAAAATTAGTGTCACTAGTTAAATTATGTAGTGGTAGGTGAAAACGAGAGAATTCCATGAAGTTATACTATTCAATGCATTCATCT
>JBDTRQ010000167.1:0-1611 GCA_039931535.1 Ignavibacteriota bacterium | reverse complement strand
AACTTAGGAAACTTTTTAAAATTTGGTTTACGTTTTTCGTTATAAGCCTTTTTACCTTCCTGTGCTTCTTCGCTCATATAGTAAAGTAAGGTTGCGTTGCCTGCTAATTCCTGAATTCCTGTCTGCCCATCAAGCTCTGCATTAAAAGCAGATTTTAAAACACGAATTGCCATAGGGCTATGCTCTAAAATTTCTGTTGCCCATTGAATGCCTTCTTCTTCAAGTTTATCGACGCTTACAACTTTATTAATTAATCCCATATCAAAAGCTTCCTGAGCATTGTACTGTCTACACAGGTACCAAATTTCACGAGCCTTTTTTTGTCCAACCATTCTTGCAAGATAGCTTGAACCAAAACCTCCATCAAAACTTCCAACCTTTGGACCGGTTTGCCCAAAGATTGCATTATCAGCGGCGATAGTTAAATCGCAAATTACATGAAGAACATGCCCGCCGCCAATTGCATATCCTGCAACTAATGCAATTACAACTTTTGGAATAGTGCGAATTAATTTTTGTAAATCTAAAACATTTAGTCTTGGTACTCCATCTTTTCCAACGTAGCCCATATCACCGCGAATGCTTTGATCACCACCCGAACAGAATGCGTACTTTCCATCTTTTGCTGGACCGTAACCCGTTAATAAAATTACGCCTATTGTTTGATCTTCGCGCGCATCAGAAAATGCATCGTACATTTCAAAAACTGTTTCCGGTCTAAATGCATTTCTTTTTTCTGGACGATTGATTGTAATCTTTGCAATGCCATCCATTTTTTCGTAAATGATGTCTTTATAGTCTTTAGCTTTTTTCCATTTTAAATTTTTCATAATCATTTTTCTTTGATTTTAAATAAGACTTCTCAAAAGTTCAAGTTTCTTAATAAGCTAGCATTAGCGGATTGTTCAGTACTTGTATTATATTAAAAATTCACACTTCGACCTGCCTGCCGGTAGGCAAGCTTCGTTCAGTGTGACATTAGAATTTTCTGTTTTAATAGTAGAAATTTTAGATTATACTTTATAATCTAAAATTAAAACTGTCCTAAATAATTTAAAACTATTTCTATAAATCTTTTTGATTCTTCCAAATGCGTGTTGTGCCCGGAGTTACGAACTATTTTATGTTTTGCTTTAAAAAATCTTTTTACAAGTCGTGCATTTATACCTGTAAACTTAGTATCAAGATCGCCTGTAATCAGTAAAGATTTTATAGGAATTTTTTTTAATTTATCGTGGACAGGCGGCATAATACCAGTGCTAAAACCTTTTAATGAATTTGCATAACCGATTTTACTTCCGGCAGCTTTTTTCTTTTTTAGCTTTTTCAATTTATCATTTGAAAATCTTCTTTGCGTATTAAACAATTCCTGATCACTCCACATTTCAATAAACTCTTCGAGTGTGTGAGTTTCGATAAACTCCGCAAGTTTTAAATCTTCATCATATCGTTTTTGTCTTTCCTCATCATTTTTAATTCCTGCAGAAGCGCTTTCAAGAATTAACCCTTTTAAATCTTCGTGATGTTCAGCCGCAAAACTTAGTGCAATTCTGCCGCCCATTGAGTATCCTAAAAGAAATATTTTTTCTTTTGTAAGATGATCTTTTACAA
>JBDTRQ010000166.1:0-4434 GCA_039931535.1 Ignavibacteriota bacterium | reverse complement strand
CAGTATCTCCAATAGCAACTAACACAACATCGTTTTCATCAACTTCAACAACGGCTTCTATATTTCTCAAATCGGAGATCGTCATAATATCAGAACCCATACTAAACCCAGCGCCAAAAACTCTTTCGCCAAGTTCAACATTAAGTTTGGTAACAACCCCATCCATAGGCGAGCGAATTGATGTTTTAGAAATTTGATCCATTATTTCTTTTAACGAGGCCTGGCTTTGCGAGACATTTGCTTCAGCAGCTTGATAAGAAGCTTTTGCAGATAAGTAATTAGATTTAGCTGCTTCCAATTCAGAATCACTTGATAAACCCTTGCTATGTAATTCTTGCACTCGATTATAATCTAATTCAATTTTTGTAAGTTCTGCTTCGCGCATCTTTAAACTTGCTTTTGCAGATTGTAAATTAGCTTCCATTCTTTCCTTTTGAGCGACGTACTGATCTCCTTTAATTCTGATAAGAAGATCACCCTTTTTTACTTTATCACCCTCTTTAACCGGTAATTGAATAATTTCTCCAGTTACTTCAGGATTGATCGCTACTTTAAATTCGGGATTTATTTTTCCCGTTGCAGCAACAGTTTGAGTGATAGTTCTCTTTTCAACTTTTTCAGTTTGAACAGAAACTATATCTTTTTTACTGCTCCCGACAAAAGCAACAATTAAAAGCACAACAAGCAAAAGTCCGATTCCACCGAAAATGAATAATTTCTTTTTCGATTTTTTCTTATTTCCATTAGCCATTTGGGATTTTCTCCTATAATTAAAATTTATTCGTATTGAGCGTAATCTAAAACACCAAGATTATATCTTAGAACTGAGCATCTATATAATTTGTTTTTGCATTTTGAAATGAAGTATTAGCAATCAAAACATCTAATAATTTACCCGCGCCAAGATTATATTTTTCCTGTTCGATCTTTAAATTTTCTTCAGCAGCTTTTACATTTTTTTCTGTAACATTTAAACTTTTTTTAGCTGCTTCAAGATCAAGAAAAGTTTTTTGAAGATTCTGTTTGATAAGTCTTTCCGTATCATTTACTTGAAGTTCGTAATTCTGCGCATCAACTTCTGCAATTTGAATTGCATTTTGTGTTGCAAAACCTGAAAAGATTGGAATGCTAAGTGTTAATCCTGCAGTGTAATTATTTGAATCAAACAAATTGCCAATTGAATTTGAATAAGAACCATATCCAAGATTACCTGATAATCTTGGTAAATGCCCTGATCTTGCAATCGTTACATTATCATAATACGAATCTAAATTTAATTTTTGTGCAAGATAATCTCTTCGGTTTAGTAATGCTTTATTTACTAATTCATTAAGTTCATTAAAATCCGTGCTAATATCTGTATCCAATATCTTTAACTCTTTATTAGTAAGAGTGTTTGAAAATGAAAAATTTTCCAGAACATCCAACCCTAAATAAAATAACAAATTACTCTTTGAGTTTTCAAGAATATTTTTCTGCTGGATAACCTGCAGTTCAGCATTACCGGTTTGTACTTGCTGCTGATAAACATCAGCTTTGGTTAAAGAACCAAGTCTGTTTCTTTCTTCAATAGTTTCAAGATTTTTTTCCTGCTGCTTTACATCTTCTTCTCTTACCTTTAATAACTGATCAGCTTCTACAACTGAGTAGTAAAGATTGATAGTTTGAAAAACTACTTCCTGTTTTTTTCCTTCAATGGATAATTTAAGAGATTCAAGATTGTTTTTACTTCTTGAAAGATTTGCAAAGTTTGATAACCCATCAAACAAAACTATGTTTGAATTTGCACCCACCCCATAAGTGCGGGATTCACTTTTACTTGGTGGAAAATTAATATTACTCCCATTTATATTAGCAATTCTACCGGATTCTTCAGATCGATTCCAATTCCAGCTAGCAGAGGCACTTAGATTAGGCAAAAAATTACCGTAAGCTGCATCCACACCTGTTTCGCCGCTGGCAATTTCATTTTCCTGAGAAATTAATCCCGTATTTTTTTGCAGTGCAATTTTAATTGCCTGATCTAATGTTAACTCTTTTTGAGCTAATAAATAGTTCGTAGATATTAAGAATAAAATGGATACTAAGAATAATTTCATTTGTTACTCCGACTGTTGGATTGATAATTCAAGCTTTTAACAAAAATACAACAATATTTTTAATCTATTTTTGATTTGAACCACTCAAAAATAGATTAATTACACACCTAATACTTACTTTAAGTACAAGTGGCAAAATAATTACATTTGCGGTATATAATTACACTAAACATTTTAAGAGAGAATTAGGTTCAGATTTTAGAGTTCTAATATTATAGGTTGATTCTATAAGCAAAATGATTAATATTCCATCAGAAATTTTTACAATATAGGCAGTGATGAAAAATCAATTCTTAAAAACTCTCTCCATCAATTTAATTTTGGGATTAACTATTACTTTTTGTTTTAATGATAACCTGTATAGCCAACAGCTCAACAAATTATTTGATGTACCTGGCGGTGGAAGTTCAGGAAACACTAATACTGTAATTGAACCTAACGATAATACCATGCTTTATCTTGTAGGCGGAGCGGTTATTGTTGGTATTGTAGTTTACGCTTTGATGAAGGACAAAAAGGAAAAATTAAGTAAGGATACAACCACCGTAATTTTACACGATGATTTTTTGCAAAAGCAATTAACATTAAATGATGAAATGTTAAAGTATAAATCTCAAATCCCAATTAATATTTCTTTTGGTATGCAAGGCAATAAAATGATTAGAAATGAAAAAAGATATTTTGTGGGGATGAGCTATAATTTTTAAAATGTTGGATTAGTTATTTAAATACTGATCCTTAATTTCCATTAAATATTTATAAGCTTCTTCGTAATTGTTACCAATTTTTCCATCAAGAATTGCTTCTTCAATTGCGGTTTTAATTTCTCCAACTTTTCTTGATGGTTTAAGATTACAAATTTGCATTATCTCTTCTCCCCTAACTGGCGATTGAAATTCCCGTAGCTTATCACGCTCTTTTACATCACGAACTTTTTGCATAACACGTTCATAATTGCCAAGATACTTTTCAACTTTAATTTGATTTTTACTAGTAATATCAGCACGGCAAAGTATAATTAAATCTTCCAAATCCTCACCAGCCTGTACAACAAATCTACGAATTGCTGAATCCGTAACTTCTTCTTTTGCAAGTGCAATCGGACGCAAATGAAGCCTTACAAGTTTTTGAATATAATCAAGTTGATGAAGCGGCAATTTCATACGATGAAATATTTTTTTCATCATTCTTGCACCAAGATCTTCGTGTCCGTGAAAAGTCCAGCCAATTTCTTCAATAAATTTTTTAGTCGGTGGTTTTGCAATATCGTGTACGAGTGCCGCAAATCTTAACCAAACATTTTCAGTTTCTTTACAGATATTATCAACAACTTGCAGAGTATGTAAAAAAACATCTTTATGATGATAATCTTTTCGCTGATCTACACCAGCCATTATAAATATTTCAGGGAAAACAATTTCAAGAACCGTTGAATCAAAAAGTAATTGCAATCCTACAGAAGGTTTTGGTGAAGCAAGAATTTTTAGGAACTCATCTGTAATTCTTTCTTGAGAAACGATAGAAAGTCTTTCCCGCATTTGGCTAGCAGCAGTCATAATGCTTTCATCAACTTTAAAATTTAGCTGAGATGCAAAACGAAATGCACGCATAATTCTGAGTGGATCATCATCAAATGTTTTGAATGGATCAAGCGGAGTTTTAATTAATCTGTTTTCAATATCATTCAGTCCGAAATAAATGTCGATCAATTTTCCAAAATTATTTTTAGAAAGAGAAATTGCAAGAGTATTAATTGTAAAATCGCGTCTTGAAATATCATCCTCAAAACTTCCATCTTCTACAATCGGTTTGCGTGTATTTCGATCATAAGATTCTTTACGTGCACCAACAAATTCAATGTTCATTCCGCTGTGATCAAAATGAGCAGTGCCAAAATTTTTATAGTAAGCTACATTTTTAATTGAAAGTTCATCAGCAACTCTTTTTGCAAATTCGGTCCCGCTTCCAATCACAAGAATATCAAGATCATTTCTTTCTCGATTGAGAACAATATCGCGCACAAATCCACCAACAGCATAAACATAAGTTTTTTCTTGCTCAGCAATTTTAGAAATCACTTCGATGATTTTTAAGAAAGATATTTTTTCTTTAATTAATATTTCTAAGTGTTTATTCATTAAATTTTTTATGGTCAAAAGTATTTGTTCTACTCACTTATAACAAATGTAAAACTATTTAATACTTGATAAGCATTTCTATAAAACCAATCTGATTTATTAAACTGCTGTTGTATCGCAGAATAAAAGATATTGCCGACTTTAAATCTTAAACTTAGTGCAGCATATTTCCTGGCATTACTATAATCAACATTCTC
>JBDTRQ010000165.1:0-2374 GCA_039931535.1 Ignavibacteriota bacterium | reverse complement strand
GGAGCATTTAATCTATTCATTTCACTTTCAAGATTTTTCAAATCAATTTCAACTAATCTTTTTAAGCTTTCTAAAACCGGTTTAAATTCTTCTGAAGCAATGTTATAATTTTGTTTATAAGATTCCGTTGGTGCAGATGTAGTTGACCACATTCCGCCAACAACTTCTCCAACTCGTGCTGATATACTTGGATATACTGGCTCATCTCGGCTGCTGATAACTTCATCACCTGCAAGTTTTCTGTAAAGAGTTAAGTTTTCATCAAAGATTCTATTTGCTTCATCGGTTAAACTTTGTGGTGCATCATTGGCTTGCTTTAAAGCTGTTTTAATAATTTCGATCTGATCTTTTAAATTTGATGAAACTTGAATTGCTGCATTAACCGCGCTGTTTAATTCACCAACCTTTTTTTGAAACGCAGCTAATTCACTTCTATCACTCGCTGGCAGGGTTACATTGTTCAATACTTTAGCTTCAAACTCAACAGGGCCAGCAACTTCTTTTAAAACTCCATCAATGCTAATAGACATTTTAACATTGTATTTCCCTGGCATAACAGGATAACCACTTGGATTTTCATCGCTTGCTTTTTTTATTGGATTTGAACTTGGGTATCGTAAATCCCATGTAAACCTGTTTAATCCTGCCGACACATTTGTTTTTAATTTTCTAACCACGTTTCCAGATGCATCGTAAATTGTAAAAAGTAAAAATGATTTTTGCTCATCATCTTCTTTTCTCAAATCCTCAAAAGATGGATAGGGAACAGGTTCATCTTTTTTAATTAATTCTTTTTCTTTTTCCTGTCGCTGCTGTTTTAAAGTTTTTGGCGCTTCTTTAATGTAGTAAGTAAAAGTTGCACCAAACGGAGGATTCTCAGCTTTGTAATAAGATGAACCAACGCCGGAAAAAGTAGCGCTTCTTTGTGTAAACATTAATGCATCTTTTACAGGATAGAGTTTATAGTTTTCTTTATTTAAACTTTCTTCTGTTACTTCTCGTAATGCAGAATAATTATCAAGTATGTAAAATCCTCTTCCAAAAGTTGCAAGAGCAAGATCGTTTTCTCTTTTTTGAATATCCAAATCTTTAACAGCCTGTGTTGGAAGATTTCCTTTTAACTGTACCCATTTTTCGCCGCCGTTGTTTGTATAGAAAACTCCGTACTCAGTTCCGATAAAGAATAAATCTTTTTTGATATGATCCTGAACAAAAGTGTAAACCGCTTGCGGCTCTTTTAAATCGCCCACAATAGATTTCCAACTCTTTCCGCGATCATTGCTTACGAAAACGTATGGTTTAAAATCTGCACGTTTATGATTATCAAAAGTTGCATAAACTGTATTTGCATCGTGCTGCGAGGCGTATAAACAGCTTACATAAGTCATATCAGGAATTCCCGGAAACGATTCAATTTTTCTCCAGCTTTTTCCGCCGTCTTCTGTAACCTGAACTAATCCATCATCAGTTCCAGCATATAATAATCCTTCAACAAGTGGTGATTCAGTTAATGAAACAATATTTCCGTAAAAAGATGTTGAAGCATTTTTTGCAACTGCATCAACACTCCAAACCTTATCCATTATCTTTAATTTATTACGATCAACTTGACGAGTTAGATCATCACTTATAACTTGCCAGCTATCACCGCGATCATCACTTCTAAAAACTTTATTTGCAGCGATGTAAATTCTTGTATTGCTGTGCGGACTTGTAATTAAAGGTGTATCCCAATTCCATCTATACGGCGCTTCATCTTTTCTTTCCTGCGGTTTGATGCTCATCTGTTCACCAGATTGCATATCGTATCTTGTTAATCCGCCATACTGCCATTCACAATAAATAATATTTGGATTCTCTCTATCCGGCACAGCTTCATAACCATCGCCGCCAACAAGCGGAATCCAATCTGCGTTTACAATTCCTTCTTCATTTATTGTTTGTGATGGTCCAATCATACTATTATTATCCTGCGTTCCGCCCATCACTCTATAGAAAGGTTCAAAGTTATCAACACTAACTCTGTAGAACTGAAGTGTTGGTAAATTTTCTTTAAAGCGAAAAGTTTTTGCCGCATCAAAGGTTTCATAAATTCCACCGTCGCCGCCAATCATAAAATGATTTGTGTTATTTGGGTCAATCCAAAAAGCATGATCATCAACGTGTCTGCCTTTTGTACTGATTCTTTCAAAAGTTTTTCCACCATTCGTTGTTATTGAAGAATAAGTATCTACCGAATAAATTTTATCCACATCAACAGGGTCACAAAATATTTCAGAATAGTATTGTGCACTAGCGCTTTTGTAATCACCCATTTTATCCCAGCTTGCGCCGCGATTTATACTTCGATAAAATCCATCTCCATTATTTGCCG
>JBDTRQ010000164.1:0-4618 GCA_039931535.1 Ignavibacteriota bacterium | reverse complement strand
ACCGGTGTTGTAATTTAGTTCAGTTAACACGCCCTTAGATCTTGCTTTTATTTGAATCAAGCCTGTAAAAGTTCCGTCGCTTAATTGTAAATCTAAATTACTAATTGCCACAGATTCTTTTGTTTTTATTTCTAATAAAAGATCGCCATTAGAAATTCTATCGCCAATATTTTTATAAATCTTTTCTATAAATCCTTGAAAGGTTGACCTTACAATTTCTTTTTTTTGAAAAACAGTAGTAGCATTTAGAGTAATAAATTCAGTTAAATTTATTGTTTGTGGATTTGTAATTTTGACTGGTGTACCTGTTGATATAGGCACAGTATTGTCTGTTTTTGAATTACAAGAAATAATTATAACTGCTGATAAAACAAAAAGTGTTTTTAATAATATTATAGAATTAAATTTCATAACATTTCATCCCAGTAATTGTAGTTGCTTGTTTCTAACTGTAGTTGTATTTCTTTTTCAATTTTAGTTTTTTGTAAATCAATAAAATTTTTTAGAATACTTAAATATTCAATCATAGATAAATCACCGATTTTTAATTGATTATTTGAAAGCTCAACTAATTGTTTATAATCGTTTAGCTGCGCATTAATGCTGATTAAGTTTTGTTTTATAACTAAAATGTTTGAGTACGCAATCTGCTTTTGATTTTCAATGTTCGATAAAGCAAAATATTTATAATTTTCTATTGAGTTTATTGCAATTTCATTTTGCTGACGAGTTATATCTTTCTGTCCGCCATCAAAAAGCGGCAATTGAAAATCTATGCCTGCACTTAATCCAAATTTTCTTTGGATACCTGAAATCTCTATTGCATTTAATCCAGTATTAAAAAATAATTTTACTTGCGGATTATATTTCGTTTCAAATAATTCCTGCTGATTGATTGCGGTAAGACTATCAAGATTAAATTTTTGTGAAAAATTAAAGTCTGATTTTGAACTTTTTATTTCTATCAAAACAGAATCAAGTAAAACAGTTTGCGTGTCTGTAATCCCTACCAAAGAATTTAATTGTATTAAACCATTTTTATACTGCTGCCAATTTTCAAACAATACAATTTGCTGTGATTGTAATTCAATCTTTAATAATAAATAATTTTGAGATTTTACATAACCTTGTTTTACAAGTTCGCCGGTAAGCTTTAATTGCTCACTAATATTTTTTACTGTTTCATCCGAAAGGTTATAAATCATTAAAGATTTATGCGCATTTAAATATTGTTCAGTGATTTGTTTTTTTAAGTTGCGTAGCTCTAATTGATAATTATAATTATAAAGATTTTTCTGATTTGTAATTTGATTTTCTAGAGCGCTTGTTAATCCACCATTAAAAATATTTCTTTCAATATTTAGCTGCGCAGAGTACAATCCGCCGTTAGTAATACTTGCATCGTAACCAATCGCGTTAGGATCAGGATTTGTTGAAATGATTTTTCCATTATTATTAAAGTATGGTGCAAAAAGATAATTTGCCGAAAGGAAAGTATTGAAAGAAGATGTTTGTGCATCATTTAATTTTGATTGAAGCTCAATACCAGATTCAGAGTTTTTAATTTCTTTAAGGGTTGGAGAGTTTTCTATTCCGTTATTCAAGTAATACTCAAGATTGGTTTGTGCAAAAATATTTGTGAACAGAAAGGCAAATAATAATGGAAATATTATTTTCACTTAATCAAACCTGCATTTTCAAAATTAATTGTTACCGTGTGATATTCATTTTTATAATCGATTTCTATTTTGATTTTATACAAATCACAAATCTTTTTTACGATTGTTAAACCAAGCCCAATTGATTCTGATGAATTTGATTCTTTGTAAAATCTTTTAAAAAACTTGTTTGTATCACTAATTGGTTTTAACCCGCCGTTAGAAATTATTAGCTGGAAACCAGTTAGTTTAATATCAATACTGCCTTTATAAACATTATGCTTTATTGAGTTTGATATAAGATTGCTTAAAAGAATATTAATTAAAGATTGTTTTGCGTTTACAATAGTATTTTTATCTAAAACAGTATTTAAGTTTATACGCTTCTCTGTTATCGAATCTGTAAACGATGAGGTGATATTATTAATCTCTTGAGAAATATTTATTTCTGAATCTTCAAATAGATTTTTATGTTCTAACTTATTTAAGAGTAAAATGGATTTACTAATACGCTGTAATCTATTTAGATTATTTAATGCAGTGTCAACAAGTTTCAGTTCCGATTCTTTTAAATTGCCACTTTGAAGCAAAATTTCGAGTTTAGATTTAACAACAGCAACTGGTGTTTGTAATTCGTGGTTAGTTTCTTCCGTAAATTCTTTTAAGTTGCGATATTCAGTGCGTGCTTTATCTGACAAAAGTAACAATGTTTTATTAAGCTTATCAAACTCGTAAATATTAGTTTTTTCAAAATTAAGATTATCGTTTTGCGCAATCGAAAAATTATCCAACTTTTTTAATGTGGAATAAAAATCTTTAAATACTTTTTGAGCACTAAATTTATTCATTAAAGACATAGCTATAAAAAATAAAAATACTGCTCCTATCGACACACTTAAAATCGAAAAGATCATATCTTCTTTTTCTAACAAAGAACTTCTAACAATAATTACATAATACTTGCCATGAATATTTACTGTTGTAGAATACTGCCTGAATGGCTCACTTTCATTTTCTTCACCGGAATCTAATAAGACATCCTTAAATCCTTTTTCAATTTTCTGACTATCAGTTTCATAAACTTCAACTAATGGAGGAAAGTTAACATGTTTTCCTTCGCTTAATTCATTTACAACTTTTTGATAAATATTTGTTAACTGCTCATCAGTTTCAATAACTATAGTTTTCTCAATAACTATATAGAGTGATGCTGCAACAATGATGAAGATTATTGTAGCGCTTATAAAAAAGTACCGACTTATTTTATTAATTAATTTCATTTTAAACTAAACTTATACCCAATTCCATAAATTGAGTTAATGTAATCATTGCCGCCAGCATCAATTATTTTTTTTCTTAGATTTTTAATGTGTGTGTAAACAAAATCAAAATTATCAAAAGCGTTTGAATCATCTCCCCAAACATGTTCTACTATAGATTCTTTAGTCAATACTTTTTCTTTATTGCTGATAAAGAAAAGTAAAATATCAAATTCTCTACGTGTTAATTCAACAATAGTTTTATTTACTTTGACCTGTCTTTTTTCAGTGTCAACAATCAATTCATTTAAAATGATTTCGCTGTTGCCGTCATAATTTCTTCTTCGTATAACAGATTTTATTCGTGCATTAAGTTCAGCAAGATGAAAAGGTTTGGTTAAAAAATCATCAGCGCCAATTTCAAGTCCGGTTAATTTATCATCAAGAGTATTTTTTGCTGTAATAATTATTACTCCACAATTATATTGAACCTTCTTTAAAACTTTAACTAATTCCAAACCTGAACCACCAGGCAGCATTAAATCAATCAAAGCGCAATCGTATGTATTTGAAATAATTTTCTTTTCAGCATCAGAAAAATTATATGCAAGCTCAATCAAATACTTATCTTTATCAATAAACTCTTGGATTGATCTAGCAAGTTCTATTTCATCTTCAACAATTAATAGTTTCATAATGGAAAATAACAAAATAAATCTGAAGGAAAATTGAATTAGCTTAATAAGAAAAGAAAGATAAGATTCAATAATATCATCTAATTGAAATTGCTAATTTAATTTAGACTCAAATTGAACCGATATGAATTAATTCATTTTTAGAATAACTATCGTCATGTCATTGTGCTGCGGCGCTTTACCGATAAACTTGTTTACATCTTCAATCATTTTTACTATAATTTGTTCAGCGAAAGAGGAATTCAACAACTTTAAAACTTGAGTTTTAGTCTGTCTCTCATATTTTCGCTTTTAATTCGGACGAAAATTCTGTAAATAATTATTGAAAGAATAACTATTTTTCACAAACAATATTAGCAATTTTCTGTCTAAAGTTGTGATAAAAATATTTTGAGAATACTTTGCAAATAAAAAATCTATCAATCTCGGTTATAGTTCTATTAGTATGTTCATCATTATTAACTCAGTTGTATGCACAAGATTCTACAAAGAGTTTAGCTTTTAAAAATAATAGACCATTCAGAAATAATCCTTATTTCTATCAACCTGATTTATCATACCAGATTCTTCAGCAATTTAAATTGGTACAGATTGCAAACAGCGGAGATCCATTGGCGCAGCATGAACTTGGTTTACGATTACTAACTGGCGAAGGCGTTGCCGCTGACACTGTAACAGCAGTTTACTGGATTAAAAAAGCAGCTTACCAAAAACTTACATCAGCACAATATAATTATGGTATAATGCTTATCAATGGCTGGGGAACTGAATGGAATCCGTTTACAGCTTATGAAAATTTTTTATCTGCCGCAGAAGCAGGTATGAGCCAGGCGCAATATGTTGTTGGCGTTTTATATACAGATAATCTTATCGTTCAAAGAGATTGGGGTAAATCTTACTACTGGATAAAAAAATCTGCTGATAACGGATATGAACCTGCAAAAGAAGTATTGGATGAACTTTCACCAAAAGTATCTGCAGAGTTCAAAGATTCTGTTTATCAAAA
>JBDTRQ010000163.1:0-8321 GCA_039931535.1 Ignavibacteriota bacterium | reverse complement strand
AATAATATTTGCACCTCAACAGCAGGTGTTGGTGCAGGCGTAGGAAATTTTAACGGAGTTTTAACAATCACAAATTCAACAATTAGCTGGAACAAGAACTACAATATAAATGGGGGTTGTCCTGGTGGTGGGGTTGGTTCATCAGGTGGAACTACTGTAATTAACAATTCTACAATTTGTTATAATCAAGCTGCTAGTGGTGCAGGAATCGGGATAACTCTAAATCAAACAGATGAAACTGGAAATGCAATATTTAACATGACTAATTCAACTATATCTGAAAACTCAGCAGGTTTTAACGGCGGAGCTATAAGAATCTACCTAAATGGTACTCCTATAAATAATATTATCTCAAATGTAAACAGTTGTACAATTTATAAAAACCACTCGGATGGTGATTTCGGAGGCATTCTTTTATCATCTCAAACAGATTTTAATATTAAAAACACGATTCTGGCGGGCAATACTGCAGGTCCAACTTTTATTTCTAATGATCTTAAAGGATTTAATAACAATGATACCATTACTTCAGGTGATTATAATCTTATACAAACTAATATTAACGTTACAATAAACGGTTCTACAGCCAATAATATTTATAACCAAGCCGCAAATTGTTTAACACTTGCTGATAATAACACAACTAATGGCACCCAAACTTGTCGTACTCAATCAGGCAGCCCTGCAATAGATAAAATTCCTGGTAGGAATGGTGCACCTTTACAAGACCAACGCGGAGCCTTCAGGAATGATAGTTGCGATATTGGTGCTTATGAATGGTGGACTGATGATGGAGCCTTACCTGTTGAGTTAACCTCGTTTACAGCGCAATTAAAGAATGACAAAGTTACCTTAAACTGGGTAACGGCAACTGAACTTAACAATTATGGATTCGAGATTGAACGCAGAGTAGGCAGTATTCAGTCTGCAGTAGGCAATCCCATTGGGACAGGTTTTGAAAAAATTGGATTTGTACAAGGAAATGGTAACAGCAATTCACATAAAATATATTCATTTATTGATGATAATTTGTTCGGAGGAAGCAAATTCCAATACAGATTAAAGCAAATAGATTTTGATGGACAATATGAATATTCAGATGTGGTTGAAGTGAGAATTTTGCCGGATAAATATTCACTGTCTCAAAATTATCCAAATCCATTCAATCCATCAACAAAAATAGTATATTCTATTTCTGAGAAAAGCAACGTTAGCATAAAAATATATGATCTATTAGGGAATGAAGTTCTGGAATTATTCGCAGGAGAAAAAGAACCTGGGAATTACGAAGTAGAGTTTAATGCTCAAGATTTATCTAATGGTGTGTACTTTTACAGAATGCAGGCCGGAAAATTTGTTCAAACCAGGAAGATGATATTAATGAAATAGTATCAAATGTTTTATAGTAGGTAACTTGTAAATTTTATTTTGCCAGATTTGAATACATACTTAATGATATGGTACAGGATCTAATCCTTTTTTCGTTCTTATGGTCTATTAATTTGTGGTTAATTATTTGATAGTTTTATTTTGTTATTATTTTTAATTTTATGGAAATTTCACTTATGAAAGTATTTATTCAAACTATTATTGCTTTATTAATTATTATTAATGTGTCTTCCGCTCAAACAAATTATTACGTTGATGGTGCGCTGGGAAGTGATATTCCTGGAAATGGTTTAAGAACAGGTGCTAGTGCTTGGAAAACAATTGAATATGCTGTAAACAATGTTGCTGATCCAGCAACTGAACCTATCATTATTAATATTGTCGACGGCACTTATGATTTAAATAATAACCAGATAGATATTGGTAGAATTTTTACAAACCTTACTATTTTGGGTGGTAGCACAAATGGAACTATTGTCCAGGCCTCAACCGATACTTCGCTATCAAGTGCAAGGGTATTTGAAATTTATCCAGGGAATACTGTTTCAATTAAGAATATGACCGTACGGCATGGAAAAGTTCCTAAGAATGGTGGAGGAATTTACAATAGGGGAACCTTAACAATTGATTATTGTAAAATCACTAATAATATTTTAACTGAAACAAGAGGTGTTGGTGCAGGTGTAGGAAATTTTAATGGAGTTTTAACAATCACAAACTCAACGATTAGTTATAACAAAACCTACAATATTAATGAGGGTTGTCCTGGTGGTGGGGTTGGTGCATCAGGTGGTATTACTGTAATTAATAATTCAACGATTAGTTATAATCAAGCAGCTAGTGGTGCCGGAATCGCGATAATTCTAAACAAAACAGATGAAAATGGAAATGCAATTTTTGAAATGACTAATTCGACTATTTCAGAAAACTTAGCAGGTTTTAATGGTGGAGCGATGAGAATTGCTCTCTTTAATAATCCCACATATAATATTATTACAAACATTAATAGTTGTACTATTTATAAAAACCACGCAGATAGTGGTTACGGAGGAATTCTCCTGTCATCTCAAACAGATTTTAATATTAAAAATACGATTCTGGCAGGTAATACTGCAGGTCCAACTTTTACATCTAATGATCTTAAAGGACTTAATAGCCATTATACAATTACTTCAGGGGATAATAATTTGATACAAACCAATATTAATGTCACAATAAACGGTTTTACAGCTAATAATATTTATAATCAAGAAGCAAATTGTTTAACGCTCGCTGATAATAACACAACGAATGGTACCCACACTTGTGCAACTCTATTTGGAAGTCCAGCAATTAATGCTATTCCTGGAGGTAATGGTGCACCACCACAAGACCAACGTGGTAAAGAAAGAAATGGTGATTATGATATTGGTGCATTTGAATATTCTAGCCCTAGTGATGTTGACGGTGAGAAACAATTACCAAATAATTTTTCATTGAAACAGAATCACCCTAATCCATTTAATCCAAGCACAAAAATAAGTTGGCAGTCTCCAGTTGGCAGTTGGCAAACATTAAAAGTCTTTGATGTACTTGGAAACGAAGTCGTAACTCTTGTTGATGAGTACAGACCAGTCGGGGAGTATGAGGTAGAATTTCAGACTTCAATAGGCAATAGGCAGTTGGCGAGTGGAGTCTACTATTATCGTTTACAAGCTGGTGAATATGTACAAACTAAAAAAATGATATTATTAAAATAGTATTGTATTATACAGTACTGAGTGTAATTAGTTTAATAAAATTAGGATAGAAAGAATGGGCATACACTCAGGATATTCTAAATCTTTTCGCATTGAAAGATTAAGGCAACTGTTAATGTCAATTCCACACTACTTTAATGAATTGAGAGATATAAACAGTGCGAAAGATTTTATTGGGTTTTTACAATTTAAAATTCCCTGCATATTTAATGTTCCGTCTTTTCCTCCGCGCGTTACTTTAGAACTTACGAATAATTGCAACTTTTCTTGCCGTCATTGTTTTCGTTCGCTTATTGATCGTGAAATATTTTCTTTGGATTATGAATTGGCAGAAAAAATTGTATAAAAAATAAGTCAATACCCGAGTTGTATTATTAAAATTGGGGGAATGGGTGAGCCTTCTTTATATAAAGATTGTGATAGATTCATGAAGCTACTGAGGGAAAAGGAAATCAAACAAATCTTTTATACAAATGGATCTCTTTTTAATATCTTTTCTAACGCAGAAATTCTGAATTGGGGAATCCAACATCTTGTAGTATCAATAGATGGAATTGACGCACAGACTTATGAACATATGCGAGTCGGTGGAAATTACGAGAAGCAAAAAAAGCATTACAAGAATTTAAAGAAAAACGTGAACAATTGGGTTTGTCCAAACCTATGATTGAAGTAAGACATGTCATCTTGCCAAGTGAAAAGTCAACTGAAATTATAGAATTTAAAAGATCCTGGCTACCGTTTTCTGATACAGTAATGTTCAATTATCTTGTATCTAAAAAACCTTTAAATGTAAGTCGTTCCAATAAATTAAAAAAATGCAGGGATATAAGACGAGAAATGTACATTCGAAGTAACGGAAAAATTTTACTTTGTGGCTCGCAAGAACACATTTGTATAACACAAGAATGATTACTCGATACACATATTAACTCTATTAAAGAAGCTTGGCATCACACTAAACTTCAAGAAATTCGTAGATCACAAGAAAAAGGATTGATGTCTATTCCAGACTTTTGTTAAATCTGTGAAAAGACTTTGTAATTTAACATTGTTGACTTTTAGGTAGATAAATCTTGTCATAAATTCAATTAAAGACTCTTCAAATATAAACACAACATTTTTCCCTACTTTAAACAGATTAAATTTAAGCAGTATCAGATAAGTTATTTCCATTGTGTTTTTATTAAAATTAACCAAATATTGTATTCATAACCATTTCGCAAACTTTATTTTCTTTACATTGCCCATATAATAAGCGAAATTAATATATAAGTTTAGTTTATACAGAGGATGAGCTATTTGCGATGATCACAATTCTCTGTTAAATAGTTTTTCTCTATATAAACTTGAAATTATTAACATTAGAAAAAAAAATAAATATGAAAAAAGAAAAAAAGAAATCATCCGAAACCATTTCACTTCGACAAAGAGCAGAAAAACAGATAAGAAAGAATCATTCTGCAAAAACGTCATCTTTGACTGAGATCGACATATTGAAACTAAATAATGAACTTGAGATGCACCAGATAGAACTGGAAATGCAAAACGAAGAATTGCGTTTGGCAATAGATAAAGCAAATATTGCTACCGAAAAATTCACGACTCTTTACGATTTTGCCCCTATGGGATATTTTACACTTGATCGTGACAGCATAATCTGCGAGTTGAATCTTAGTGGCGCCAGAATGCTTGGTAAGGAACGTTTTAAATTGGTAAACGCAAACTTCAAACATTTTGTTTCTAATGATACCAGAACTCTCTTTAATGATTTTTTAAAGAAAGCACTTGAGACCAAATCCAAACAGACCTGCGAAATTAGGCTGATAGCTGAAGGAAATAAATTAATCTATGTTTACATCGAAGGCATGATTTCTGGCGAGGAACAGAAATGTCTTGTGACTGTGGTTGACATCACCGAGCATACTCTATTAGAAAAAGAATTATTAAAAGAAAAAAATCAATTAAAAACTATAATTAATTCTTCTCCTGCTTCAATTTGGTTCAAGGATACTAAGAATAATTTCATTAGCATTAATAACGCTGCAGCAAAAATTGCAAACAGTCTGATTGAAAATGTTGAAGGACATTCTGCTGATGAAATATTTCCGACTGAGTCTGCAAAATACTATAAGGATGATTTGGATGTTATTAACTCAGGTAAACCCAAATTAGGAATTATTGAACCAGCTAGCGCCTATGGAATAACAACATGGCTTCGAACTGATAAAATACCTTGGTATGATGCTGATGGAAATATTGCCGGTGTAATTGTGTTTGCTCTGGATATTACGGATAGTATTAGAGCTGATAAGAAGTTACAAACATCTGAAACTCGTTACCGTCGTCTCTTTGAATCTGCAAAAGATGGAATACTTATTCTTGATGCTGAGAGCGGACAGATTGTTGATGTGAATCCATTTCTTATCGAATTACTTAATTATTCCCCAAATGAATTTAAAGATATGGAGATTTGGGAAATTGGAATCTTCAAAGACATTTTTGCAAATAAAGCTAAATTTGATGAATTAAAAAAAACGGGATATATCCGCTATGAGAATTTACCACTTGAAACTAAGGATGGGCAGCATATTAATGTGGAGTTTATTAGTAATGTTTATTTAGTTGACAATAAAAAAGTTATTCAATGCAATATCCGCAACATCACCGAGAGAATGCAGGTTGAAGAGGCTTTGCGTGAAAGTGAAGAACGCTTTCATTCTATGTTTGAGAAGCATAGTGCTGTAATGATCTTGATTAATCCCAATACAAATAAGATTATTGATGCAAATCTTGCGGGTGCAAAATTTTATGGTTACTCAATTGAGCAACTGCGGCAAATGAAAATTAGTGATATGAATATAATGCCCGAGAAAGGACTTGATTCTGAAGTTAAGGAATCAGAGACCTATTTAACCTTTCCACATCGTCTAAACTCAGGTGAGATAATAAATGTTGAGGTATATACTTCACCAATTTCTATGAATGGTGAAACAGTATTATTTTCAATCATCCACGATATTACAGAGAGAAAAAATGCTGAAGAAGAAGTCATTCTATCTCGCGAAAAGCTTAGAGCATTAACTGCAAGATTGGAAAAGGCAAAAGAAGAAGAAAGAATTAATTTATCAAGAGAGTTGCATGATAATCTTGGTCAAAGTCTTACAGGGCTAAAAATGGATACAGTTTGGTTAACAAAAAAAATTAAAAACTCAGGAATTAATAATCCTGAAATAATTTTAGGTAAAACTCAATCTATGACTGAATTGATTGATGAAACCATAAACAATGTAAGAAGGATCTCTGCAGATTTACGTCCAAACATTTTGGATTATCTAGGCTTATTACCATCGCTTGAATGGCAGCTTCAGGATTTCAAAAAACGATCAGAAATTGAGTGTAAATTCATATCTCAAATAAAGGATATAAAACTAACTCAGGCTACTGCTTCTTCTGTTTTCAGAATATTGCAGGAAGTGCTGACAAATATAGTACGACATACTAAAGCTACTTATGTAGAGCTGAGAATAGATGAGACAGATGAATTTTATAGTATTCAAATTATAGATAATGGGAGAGGTATTTCATCTGATCAGTTAGATGATGTTCATTCATTGGGTATTACCGGAATGAAAGAGAGAACTTTACAGTTTGATGGTGAACTTATATTTTCCGGGATAAAAGATAGAGGCACAAAGGTCATGTTAAAAATTCCAAAAGGAAGTTTGTTATGATTAAAGTTCTTATTGCAGATGATCACCCAATAGTCCGCAGGGGATTAAAAGAAATTATTGAAGATGAGAAAGACCTAAAAGTTGAATGCGAAGCGTCAAATACTGCAGAAGTTCTGGAAAAATTGCGGACAAATGAAATAGATGTTTTACTGCTTGATATATCGATGCCGGGTAAGAGCGGGCTTGATCTGATAAATGATGTAAAAAAGGAGTATCCTGAAAAGCATATTCTTATTTTGAGTGGTATGTCAGAAGAACTTTTTGCTAAACGGGCTATTAAAAGCGGAGCCTCCGGATATCTTAATAAAGAAAGTGCACCTGAACTTTTGATTAGTGCCATTAGAAAAGTATTTGCAGGTAAAAAATATATTAGTAATAAATTGGCTGAATTAATCGCTGATGACTTAGCAAATGCAGATATCAATATATTACACGATAAATTATCTGACAGAGAGTTTGAGGTATTACGTTTAATAGGCAGTGGAAAATCTGTAGGTGAAATTGCTGAAATACTTAATTTAGGTGTAACGACAATTAGTACTTACAGAACAAGAATACTTGGAAAACTTAATCTGAAAAATAATTCTGAACTTATCCAATATTGTATAAAAGAAAACTTATTAACGAATTAACTAACTTTAGATTCGCTAGTATCCATTCATATTCAGCTCACATTTTTTGATTTGTAGTTCAAATAACTACAACATTAAATTTTTTCTTCTACTTACATTTCACATTTCCTTCTATATGATAAAAAGATTGTTTAAAGCAAGTTTGTTTCAGATAAAATGAAAGATATTTGTAAATGAGTCTTCTAATAATTGATGATTCAGAATTGATAAGCCAAAAATTAAAAGAAATGCTTTGTGATATTCAAGATCTAAAAATAATTTATGAAGCTACTAACGGTCTTGAAGGAATTGAAAAATACTGGCAATTTAAGCCCGATATTGTAATACTTGATATCAATATACCAGAATTTAACGGCATAGAGGTTTTGAAAAACATTAGAAAAGTAAGCTCGCCTACAAAAATAATTGTTCTCACAAATTACAATAATCAGTACATGCAGTCCGTCTGCCTTTCTGAGGGTGCAGATTATTTTTTAGATAAGTCAACCGAATTTCAAAAAGTTTATGATATCTGTATTAATGCCTGTATTAATAGTATAAGTTGAGGTTTTAGGTAAGACTCTTAAATTGACACAGTGATATGTCATTAAATATAATCAGTTTTATTAAAATTTATGTGCAAGATATTTCATATTTTCAAAAAAAAAGATTAATATTAAGTGTATAATTCTTATACATCGGTAATTTTTATCATCCTCGCTAAAACAAGGATTTATTATTTATGATCTTGACAAAAAACTTGTCTAAGAGAGTTCTGAATTTCTTTATCCTTTTCTCTTTATTTACTTTTTTTCATTCACTATGGAGAAAAAAAATAATGCAAAAAT
>JBDTRQ010000162.1:0-3767 GCA_039931535.1 Ignavibacteriota bacterium | reverse complement strand
TCATATATGTAAAACTGGCAAGCAAGCTTCCGTTTATTTCTTCAAAATACTGTCTGTAGGTTAGATAATCATAAAACAGATCTAACTTAAACTGAGGCAGCCAGTTACTGTGTGTAATACCGACTTCTGTTCCTGTAAGAAAAGCAACACCCGCGGGGTTCCAGAATATTGCGGATGAATTATCTGCTAAGCCACCACCTGATTCACCTAATCCTGCAGCACGGGAATCCGGAGCTAAAAGTAAGAAAGGAACAGCAGCTTCACCTTGAGCATACGAAATTTTGCCAAAGACACCAAATAACATGCTGATCATCATTAGCTTAAGAACTATTTTCATTTTTATCCTCCGAGATAAATAAGATTAATTAAAATTTCTAATCAAGTTTGAACATTAAATATAACTAATAACACATATATAAAACACATTTTTTCGTAGCGGATTATTTAATCACCGCAAGTTTACCAAGCACACTTTTGTTAAACTCTCCATCAACAGATTTTATAATTACTTTGTAAAGATATGTACCGTTTGCTAACTGATCTCCATCTGCATCTCTTCCATCCCAATCAACGACAACAAATCTATCATTAACATTAAACTTCTCAATTTCTTTGATCAATCTTCCGGCAATTGTGTAAACTTTTATTTTAACATCAATAGGTTTTGCCAAATTTTGCTGGAAAGTAAATTGTGTTTTATCGCTAAATGGATTTGGATAGTTGTAAATATCTCTTATAACTAAATCGTTACCATCAACTACAGAAAAAAATGTATTTTGTTCTGAAAAGTTATTAAATACATCCCACGCTTTTACAAGCAGTTCATGATCTCCGCTTTCAATATTGGTAAATTTATAATTTATTGATCCGGATTTTCCGCCGGCATCTAAATCACCCGTAAAGTAATTTGTAAAATCTATAGGGCTGCTAAGTTTTTGATTTAAAACTCCTTCTAATTTATGACCTACGCCTGTACCTGTGGTGTTCAAGCCAGTTTCATCTGAAAGTTTGACAATAAGATTTGGGTTTTGATTAACAAGATATCCATTGTTATATGCAACATCATCAAAAAAGATTTCTATGTCAGGACCTTTACCGTCATTTACCAATGAGCTGTCTGTTCCGCCAACAATAATTTTATTTGTATAACCAAGACCATCTACAGAATTATTTAAGAAGTATAGAATTACTTTACCATTTTTGTTTTCATAAGAAATATCTTTTGGAACAATAAACGATTCAGAAAATTTACCATTTGCAATTGATACTCTTCCATTAAAAATTAAACCGCCGGAGATATTTACGTCATAATTTATTGCATCAATATGAACTTTTCTTTCCGAGTCATAAATTGAAAGAATCCCTTCACCATTAAAATCCGTCCAGGGTGTGTTATCCGGATTTAGAATTGTACCATCAATTTTAGTTTTACCTAATGCTTTAACCTGTACATCCACAGACAAATTTTGCCCATTTACTGAATCAATTGAAGCGGAATATTGTGGGACATTTAAACGCAATGTTGGGTCACCCAAAATATTATACTTTTGGTCATTTACAATAGTTGTCTTAGAAAGTTTTGCTGCTTTTCCGATAGTGATGCTTAGATTTAGAGAGTCTCTACCTGAATTAAATAATTTAGTAACAAAGTCATACATTAATCGTTCATTGGATCCAGCAAATACCAATCTTGATGCAGTATAACTTGCTATCGCACCGCTATTCGGCAAGAACATAAGTGCTTCTGCACCGCTTTGATAATTTGGAATATCAAAATATCCAAAATCGCAAGTTGCAGCACCTAAGAAAAAATATTTATCATTTTTAAGTTGAGGAAGAATAACACTCTTTTCAAAAATGTGTTCGTCAGCCCAAAGTTCCGGACTTCCGTGACCGAAATAATTTAAGAATAATGTTCCTTCATTTATTGCATCAACAATAGCTTTATTAACATCTGGTTTTCTTCTTCCCTGCCCAGTTATAACATCAGGATATGCCGCAGCGTATATTTTTTTAAAGTTGAAGGACTTCGGGAAATATACGTTTGATAAATTTTCTGATGGAGCAGTGTGCATATTGCCTTCATTACAATCACGAGACCTGCAACCATCATCAGAAACAAGAGTTACAAGATTTCTCCATTCGCCTTTTTCTTGATTTAATTCATAATCTATAATTTTATTAACCATTGCATCTGCATTTGCCGCGGTTGTACAAGTAATTCTTCCAACAGCTAAATCGATATTAAGATCCGCACCTGCAACTCGAACAAAGAAATCATCGGTTGTGTACGAATCTTCCTGACCATACACAAATCGTAATGATTCAGTACTTTGCCAGGTTGGAACAAAATTATCGCCAAATCCTTCAAGGTTTTTATAATCATAAGTGCCTTTACCAAAAAGCAAAACGTACTCAGGTTTTATCTGCCAATTATCATAAGCGTATTTCAGATAATCTCTAACCGCAGTAGGATCCAAAATACCGCCGGAAAATTCATTATATATTTGATCAATATCTGCGACATAGGTTGAAAAAGTAAGCGGGATATTATTTTCTTTATGGCTCTTAAGTTTATTTGCGGCTTCCTGAAAGTTTTTATGTGTGATGATTACATATTTTGCACCAACACTTTCACCATGCAGATTAGAGTTTGAAATTTCCACAGGATTAGTTGGAGATTTAAACCCTGCGATTTCAACGGCTAAATACTTTGATCTTTGAGTAGCAGTTTCATCCATCTGAAATTTACAATCACCGCCGCTTATTAAAGTATGATTAGAAACCAATTTTACATCAGAATAATTTGTAACATCAAACACTTTGATGTTTGAAGAAGAGAATCCAACTAAACTATATTCTATCAATCCGCCATTTGGATTAGAGAAGAATAAAATATTATCCGAATATGCCTTAAGTTGTTTTACATATTTGATTGTAAAGTAATCTAAATATCCAATTGTTGAGATTGTTGAAGGCGTTACATTTATATTTAACGTACTTCTATTATCAACTAAACTTCCGTTATATGATGCATTAATAGGATGATCTTTACCAACTATATAATCACCACTGTATCCCGCAAGATTTTGATGAAATATTTGGGATCCATTTTCAGACATTCTAAAAGTCATTGAAGAAGGTGCTGCAACTACAAATCTTAAGTTATACGAAAGAGGGATTGAATCTACTCTTCCGTTTAAAGTATTTGTATAAGTTCTGGATTTTACTGAATTTGAAAAATCATCACCAAATGATTGGCGACCGGTTTTACCTAAGTTAATTTTATCAACTTCCCAATCAGCGAATGCTTCACTTGTAGTTTGATTGAGCGTTGGTGTAGTATTTTGTCCAGGTTTATCAGTTATTCGTTTACCTGCCGAACCATTAGCAGTTATCCAAAAATAATTTTTTGTTGAGTAAGAGTGAAAAAATCTTGAAATTGTTTTTCCATCCGAACCATAATCCCAAAAACTGTTTCCTCTGCCATAAAATAATATGTAATCAGCTTCATCAAATTTACCATCATCCTCACCAACAACTAGAATTGCATTTTCTTCCAGATCCGCTGGTCTTGGTAACGAATTATTTTCGGGAAGCACTTTGCCGCTGTTGTTGTAAATTTTAATTGTTCGCGGATCAACAGTGTTTGCATCAATTCCATATAAGGATAATTGAGATTTACTGATCTTGTAAATTCCTTCTTCAGGAGCTTCAAATCTTATCCATTTACCGGATGCAAGAACGCTGTTTGTTACTGTTACCTT
>JBDTRQ010000161.1:0-2062 GCA_039931535.1 Ignavibacteriota bacterium | reverse complement strand
AACAGTAAACTAAAAATATTAATCTATAAATGGAAGGAACATGAAAAATATAAAACTTTTTTTTCATCAAAACACAAAAATATTTTTAAAGTTGTAATAACTTATTACAGTTTAAAAAATAATCACACCGAATTAACATTCAACAAGTATTTAAGTCATCAAATGTTTTTTTGATTTTTAGAATTGAAAAGAAATAAAAATCAAATAAAATTATTTTCCATCATAAGTAACATCTTTTAAATAATGACCCGGATCCATATTTCTTAACATAACAGAATTTGTAGTAAAGCTTTTTTCTTCACCAGGTTCAAGTTTATCAATTGTTGCAGTTGACGGCTGCGCATCAATCAAATAAGTTATAACAATATTATTTAAAGGTTCATCAGTTATATTTTTTACAGTACCAGCGTAACTTGCAAAATCTCTTGGTTGAATTGCTGGAGCATCAATATCTACACCTTCTCTTGTTTTATTGTAAGATGCTTTTATTTCCACGGCATCTTTTTCCTTTAGAAAATTATCATAAACAAAATATCCTGCCACGACTAAAACAATAAAGATCAAAAATTTTTTCATAAAAGTCATCTTTTCTTTTTAGTTAAAAAAATAGCTTACAAAGCTTTTTAAAGGTTATTACAAAGAAACCATAATTTGGCAAAAACCACACCATTATTTTTAATCTAATATTTAGATAAAAAACGATATTAAGTGCATTCTTTACTGATTTATACAAATAGAAAACAGAAAAATTACTTGTTAAGATTTGTAGGTTTTTACGATTGCAGATAGATTGCTCTTCCTGCTCAAAATGTGGCAGGGTTTATCTTTTGCTTCATTACGGTTCAATTAACTGTGGCTAATAATATCCAATAAAATGCAATTCCTTCTAAAATCCATCAATTATTATTTGATTTTGCTCAAAAAACAAATTGGCAGTGTATTTGTTAAGGCTGATTAAAAAGTTTTTTAACTATAAAATCGGAAATAAAATGTTGAATGGAATTACAACCGCTTATGAAGGAATAAAAATGGATTTTGAAGACTTTACAAAAGAGATTGTCGGTAATGTACTAATTGAAAAAGTTAATTTTTCTAGAGCTACCTTTAAAGAAGCACAGGAATTTAAGGACAGACTTGTTTACGACATTTTAATGAACAACGAAAAGATCGTAATTGATCTTAGTAGTTGTGAATATATAGACTCAACTTTTCTCGGTGCATTGGTTGTAATCCTTAAAAAAATGGCAGAAAAAAGCGGTGAAATAAAATATGTTATTCCGCAGCCTTCAGCTTTATATCTATTTAAGATAACTGGATTATACGGTGTACTTAATTTATACAGAAACAGAGAAGAAGCATTACAAAGTTTTGCATAGTTTGATTTTGGTTAGTATAAAAAAATAAAAGGAAGATTTTATGGAAACGATAATTTTGGCTGCTGTGTTTTTTGTGATAATTGCATCCTGTTATATGCTTTGGAAATTAGCAGTAAAAGAAGAAAAGAAAGAAATACCTAAGCTCTTTAATTGATTAAACAACCCTTAACAAATTCGTTCACTTTGACCGCAGTTAATGCGGTCTTTTTATTTTAAAGGATTTCTATTTTTAACTTATCAATTACCAAACTTTGAGAAACTGATGCTTTTAGTTATTTTTGTCACGCATCCGTAGCTCAGTTGGTAGAGCAGTAGACTCTTAATCTATTGGTCAGGGGTTCGAGTCCCCTCGGGTGTACAAAAAGATTTTAGAAGAGAAATTCAAGACGAAGATTCAGCAGCAGGCTCTTAATCTATTGGTCGAGGTTCTGCCGAAGGCATCCCGATGGGAGAGTCCCCTCGGGTGTACAAAAAGATTTTAGAAGAGAAAATTCAAGACGAAGATTCAGCAGCAGGCTCTTAATCTATTGGTCGAGGTTCTGCCGAAGGGAGAGTTTCCAAAGATGTACGAATAAGAAAGTTTAACCACTTTTAAGTAAAAATACCCTTATACAACGAGGGTTTTTTACTTTTATGTCTCGTCCTGAAAAAAGTTGACTACAGTCAAAAATAAATCAGGAAAGCAG
>JBDTRQ010000160.1:0-2637 GCA_039931535.1 Ignavibacteriota bacterium | reverse complement strand
GTAAATGGTTAAAGAAAGAAATTAGTTAAGTGCTGTGGAGCTTCCAATCTATCAAGTGGAATATATTTCTACAAACTTCAATCCGGTAGTTTTGTAGAAACAAAAAAAATGATACTATTCAAATAATTATTAAAAAAAGCATTACTGTGCGGCAGTGCAGTAATGTTTTTGTTTTTCTAAAAAGATAATTTTAAGCGAATATATCTTATGGGAAAAATAATTAAAGATATACATACCTATCTTAACAAGTAAATATTTTTTTTACTACCATATCCCAATCTTTAAATCCGAACCTAAGCTTGTATTTTTTCTTTCGATGTTATTTAGTCCTGCTGATTCAAACCATGTCCTTATTTTGGACTCTGCAAAAGTAATCTTTAAGTTGGTGAGCCTAATTTCGGGTATTTTTCGCATGTAGTAATAGAAGAAACCGATTAATGTAAAAAACCGTAGGAGAATCTATATGAAATTTCTATCCACTCTATTACTATTTTTTCTTATTAATATTTCATTACTTGCACAGTATGTTCTTGATCCGGACATTATTATTTTGCCTGATCAGGATGTAACCACTGAGTCAATTTCATTACCTGTTTACACGAACAAAGAAGATGTAAAATATATTGGCATGGGAAAAACAGGGACCGCTAACGGCAGAAAAATAAATGCAATGATGTACAACCCTGCATTACTAAGCCGAAGCAGATTTTCTATAGATGGGCTAAATATAAGTTTTAGCCTTCCTCCCGAAACTTATAATGCCGCAAATTTTCTGAACAACAATTTCCAGGAGTTTAAAGACGCTTTTTCCTTAAAGGAAGTCTGGAGTGGTGTGCAGGATTTTAAGAATGCTTCTGATATAAATCAACAGCTTGCTGCTTTAAAGAAAATTCAAAACGGGTTAAAATTTCCCAAAGACCTGGTTTCACGATTTTCCGGTCCTTCTGATAATCCGATTACACACGGAATAAGAACTATTCCGTCTCTTGCTCTGCAGGTTGGAAATTTTGGTTTTACACTATACGGAGTAGGGCAGTCTGCTTTTCAGGTAATAAACAGTCCTGTTCTTGATGCATTACTCAACGTGGATATTCCGGACGATGTTAATAATGCACAGCAATTAGCCGATGCAATTATTTCTCTTGAGGGTTTGCTTAAGCCGCTTATAGATTTAAATGATTTTAAAGATGCAGAGCCGTTCGCATACTCAATATCTTATGCAGATGTTGTAGGAGCAGTTGGGTATTCATTTAATTTAACTCCGGAACTTAGTGTTGGTGCAAATCTCAAAGTAGTTCATAGAAGATTTTCTGCCAAAAAACTTTTGTTGGAAGAATATGATAATATTCTCAATATTCTTAAACGTGATCTTAACCAATCAGTAACAGGTTTTACTTTTGATATTGGAGTACTTTATAAATTACCTACTAAAACAGAAATAGGTCTCACAATTCAAAATATAATTCCTGTAAAAAAGATAAGTTCTACAATGTCAGCAGACGTAAGTGCAACTGGTTACGATTATAAACGTGATACAAATGGAAAGGTTTTATTAACTGCGCAGGGAGATACAGTTCTTCAATCGCTTTATCAGACTTATCACGTACATATTCCTTTTGATTTGAAACTGCCGATGATTATAAACCTAGGTATTATTCATCCGATTACAGAAAACTGGGACATTGCTTTTGATTGGAATGATATTTCAAAACAGGATTTCTTGTACGAAGATTACCTGCAAAGATTTCATATCGGAACTGAATATAGACTTGATGCTATAAAAGATATGCTTGGTGCTGCATTTAGAGTAGGCATGGCAGATAAACATTTTACTGCGGGATTAGGACTTAACATTTACAAAGCTGTTCAGATTGATGGAGCTTATGCTTATGATACTTTTGTTGGAACCTATTCTTATTATGCTCAGGTGCGAATAGGCTGGTAAAAAAAGATACTGGAGTGGTTGATTCTTATTGGCAAATTATTTTTTAGTCATCACCACAAAAATGCAAAGTTTTGTTAATACTATTTGAAAAATCTCAAATTGCCAGAATGATTGCTTAAACTTACTTTATCCCAATCATTAAATCCGAACCGAAACTTGTATTTTTTCTTTCGATATTATTTAGACCTGCTGATTCAAACCAAGTCCTTATTTCGGATTCGGTATAAGTATCGCCGTTAGCAGTACCAACAAGCATGTTAAGCGCAAACAATGCTCCGTAGTATGGTTCAGTTCTGTTTTCATTCATTATAAAATCACTGATTATTAACATACCATTTGGATTAAGAGCATCTGCACATTTCTTAATTAATATTTTATTTTGTTCATAACTATTAATATGAACAATTGCAGATAGAAGCATTAAATCATAGCAGCTCTCAAAATCTTTTGTGTGATAATCTCCTTCAATAAAAATAAAATTATCAAGTAATCCAGCTTGCTCAACATATTTTTTTGTAAGTGGAATTACATGCGGCAAATCAAGTACAACTGCTTTAATTGAGGAATTTCTTTTAACCATCTCCATAGAAAACGCTGCTGAGCCGCCGCCAACATCAAGTATTTTTTTTGTATTAGAAAGATCAATCATCATTGCCAGAATTTTTCCCTGCTTTACTCCGCGATAATGCATT
>JBDTRQ010000159.1:0-1819 GCA_039931535.1 Ignavibacteriota bacterium | reverse complement strand
AAGTGCTTGAACGGTTGCAAGTGTACCCGTTAAAAAGTTCCCATTGCTCAGTATGATCCAGCCGAGCCAGATTCCGAACAACAATGAAACAAACACTTGGCGAGTTTTAATAGCAAAAATTATTGCAAGTACCGGTGGAAGCAGAGACCAAAATCCATAATTTTCCATAGTTTAGCCGATATAATTGGTTGTTAGAATCTGTAAGTCCATAATTAACTCTTTAAAGTTTGTCTTAAAATCTGTGTCCGTCAGTCTGAGCGAACCTGCCTGCGGTAGGCAGGGACGAAGACGAAATCATTATATAAATTTTTATCTATATTTAACTTTATTTGATTCTTATATAAAGTATCATACAGCTTCATAAAAAAGACATCTCAATTTCGTGTTGCAAAATATTGAATTTATTATGCAGATAAAACAAAAATCGATTGAAGAAAGATTTCTTATGCCGTAAATTGTAACAGCAATTTTAAATTAAATATTAAGAGTTGACACAGTATGATAAAATTCAACGAACTTTCAACTGAATCCGCAGACAAAATTCTTAGATCACAGGTAAGTGCTTCACTAATAGAATTTTTACACTCAGCATTATCACTCTCAAAGGAGCAAGTCAATTATTACAATGATTTTGGATTTGTAAAAATTGAAAACGTAATTGAAAAAGATTTTTTACCTGAAGTAAATAAAATAATTGAATCCTCCGTACTTCTAAGAAAAGGTAAAGATGAAAGAGAGTTGAAGGATAAATCACAGTACGAACAATCATTGCTGCAATGTGGGTATTTATGCTGGGATTTTCCAGCGGTTAAAGAATTTGTTTTTGCAAAACGCTTTGCTGGAATTGTTCGGGATTTGATGCAAGCCGATCACGTTAGACTTTGGCACGATCAGGCTTTATTTAAGGAACCAGGCGGAAGAATAACTGATGCACATCAGGATTGCAGCTACTGGCCCATAGCAGAGCCGGAGTTTACTGCAACAATGTGGATAGCACTTACAGATGTTCCTGTTGAAAAAGGCTGTTTATATTTTTATCCACGTACAAATGATTCAAATCTTAAAGAGTATGTAGATATTTTTAAGAACCCGCATCAGCCAAATATTTTAACTGATAAAGAAAAAATATTCGTTCCGCTTAAAGCTGGTGATGCAACTTTTCATTCCGGCTTAACATTTCACGGTGCGGGTAATAATCAAACAAGCGAAATGCGTGAAGCTATGACTATAATTTATATAAAAGATGATGTTACTTTTGATGCATCCGATGAAAGAAATAAAACGCATACATCTTGTGTAGGATTAAAAGACGGAGAAATAATCAATACAAGGTACACTCCAATTTTGATTTAATAGAAAGAAAGAATAATGAAAAGATTTTTTACAGTCTCATTTATAATTATCAGTATTTTTTATTTTGGATGTTCCTCAACTCAGCAAATAATTAATGTTTCTGAACTTAATTACCCAAGTGATTTAGATGTTATTTCCCGGCTCGATTGGGGCTGGAAACCACTTGAAAGAACTCTTCCACAGCACTCAATAAATAAAATAACTATCCATCACGGCGGAGAGGAATTTGCTGAGGATAAAGATATGATTCAGTATCTCCGCAATCTTCAAAACTGGAGCAGATCAGAAAAAAAATGGATTGATATTCCTTATCACTACATGATTGATCTTAAAGGAAATATTTATGAAACTCGACCAATAAATATTCCCGGCGATACTAACACAGATTACGATGTAACGGGACATGCTCTAATTTGCGTTGTTGGAAATTATGTTGCTCGACCCGTTTTTGGGCGGTTTCGATGGA
>JBDTRQ010000158.1:0-2471 GCA_039931535.1 Ignavibacteriota bacterium | reverse complement strand
TTCGTGCTTCGTTTAAACCCCAGCCTTGTAAAAATATTTGATAAAGCGACAATGCTTCGCTTGAAGCTGAAAATGTAAAGCCTTTATCCGCAAGAATTGTATCTGCAAAGCAATCAATATAATTTTTAACATTTTTATCTGAAAACGAATTCTTCAAATTGCTAATAACGATTGAAGGCTCCAATGCTGGTTGAGAGTTTGATCTGGATTTATCGGGAATTTCGGAAGGACGAGTTGTAAATAAATCGCAAGCTGTAACTGATATTAAAACGACAAAAATTAAAATTGCCTTATTCATTTCTTACAAATCAAAATCAATCTTGGTGAAACAAACTGTTCAAATTCGTTACCAAGAAAATCACCATAAGTTTTATAAATATCAAATCCAATTTTAGTAAGCTCATTTACTAATTCATCTTTTGTAAACATTCTTACAGATTCTTCAAACTCATTGGTATTACCATCCTTAGTTATTGCAATCTTTTTTATGATACGTTTATCTTTAATTTTTCTGTATTGATGTATTATGCTTTCATCCAAAATTTCTTCAGATAATTCTACAAGATTTTTTTGTAAGAATTCTGAATTGAAAAAATCTAAAACAAAATATCCACCCGGCACTAAAAAATCGTAAGCTTTTTGAAGGATAGAAAAATTTTCTTCATCAGTTTCAAAATATCCAAAGCTTGTAAATAGATTTAATACTAAATCGAATTGAATTACAGATTTAAATTCTCTTATATCCGATTGAACAAAATCTATAATTAGTTTTTCTTTCTTTGCAGTTTGTTTCGCAATTGAAATTAAATTTTCACTTAAATCAACTGCGGTTACATTGGTACCTTTTTTAGCCAGCAAAATTGCATGTCTGCCTGTACCGCAAGCCATATCTAAAATATTAAAGCCGGGAAAAACATCAACATTATTTAGAATAAGATTTATTTGCTTTTCGGCTTCTTTTTCATTTCTATCTTTATAAACACTTAGATATTCAGGAGTGTTAAACCAATCTTTAAACCATTCTGATTTCATAAATCCATTCTGTTCAGCATTGCTCTGCCGATTGTTGCTTCATCTGCAAACTCTAAATCGCCGCCGATAGGAATACCGCGTGCAATGCGTGTAACTTTTATGTTTAATGGTTTTATTAATCTTGCAAGATAAAGCGATGTTGTTTCGCCTTCAGTATCGGGATTTATTGCAAGAATTATTTCGGTAATGTTTTCATTTTCAAATCTGGTAAGCAGTTCTTTAATTTTTAAATCGTGTGCAGAAATTCCTGCAAGCGGAGAAAGTACACCGCCTAAAACGTGATAAAGTCCGTTGTACTCATTTGTTTTTTCGATTGCAATAACATCACTTGCTTCTTCAACAACGCAGATTTTTGTAGTGTCTCGCTTAACACTTTTACAAATCTCACACAAATCTTCTTCTGTTATGTTAAAACATCTTTTACAGAAAAATAATTTTGTTTTTAAATCAGCAATAGCTTTTAAAAATTTATCAACCGAATCTTGATCGTTCTTCAAAATGTGCAAAGCTAATCTTTGAGCCGTTTTTCTTCCGATACCCGGAAGTTTGCTCAATTCTTCAATTGCAATTAAAAGTGGTTCTGCTATTTGCAATTTAAAATCCTGGAATATTTAAACCGGGAGGAATCATTCCTTTGGTAACTTTTGCCATCTCATCTTCAGCCATTTTATTTGCTGATTGTAAAGCTTTGTTAACCGCAGCAACTACTAAATCTTCTAAAATCTCTTTTTCTTCAGAAATGATAACTTGTGGGTCAATTTCAATTGAAATAATCTCTTTCATTCCGTTTGCTTTTGCTTTAATCATACCGCCGCCGGCTTCTTCGGTTACAACCATATTTACAAGTTCACCTTGAACACGCTGCATCTCAGCCTGCATTTTTTGCACTTGTTTCAACATTCCTTGCATTCCGCCCTTCATAAAAAGCTCCTTATAATTGTTTTTTTCTGTTTTTTTGGAAGCCAAATATAATATAAACGATTGACTTTATGTATTTAATATGCCTAATTTCTGCACTGAATTTTAGTTAGTAAAAATTGTTAATAGAGGAAAAATGGTTGAAACAATAATCCGAAATGATATCCCTTTTGATGAGGGAAATTATCAGTTGATTGAATATCAAGACAATTATTTTATTGACGACAAAAAAAAGGTTAAGGTTAAAGATCTTGGCAGCAAGGTGGCTTTAACCAACGCATTTTTCTTCGACTATCTAAAAGAATATCACATCCCTACCGCATTTTTAAGAAAAGATGGTGATAACGCACTTAAATTTTCAACTTACACTGAATTTCCTTTTAAGATAAAAATTCTTAACACTGCCGATAAACGGAATGCAAAAATCTTTGGATTGAAAGAAGGCTCAGAATTAAATCTTCCTGTTTTTGAATTTCATTACGGCTGCGGCAAAGAGAGCGTAATTACAGAAAGTCATTTAA
>JBDTRQ010000157.1:0-8692 GCA_039931535.1 Ignavibacteriota bacterium | reverse complement strand
TGATTTGTATTCAATTAGTTAAAATGTCACGGTGCGACCGTGACAGCCCCTAAAAAAAGATGATTCAAATGAATCGCCTTAATAAAAATTTAATTAATAAATTTAGATTTTATTAATCATCATACTCGTCGGATTTTTCGTGTTCTGCCTGCAATCTGTGTGCAAGGTTAGATTCTGATGATGTAATTGCAAATTTTCCTTGATTAATAAATTGATAAAGTAAATCGTTTTCAATCAAGTAACCAAATTTCTTTTTGAATGTTTCGACAGAGATTCCTGCTGTTGCGGCAAGCTTGGCAAGTTCGTGCGGATCGTCAAAATCAGCCTGGTTAAGTCTTAACATATATCGCCTGGCAATGTAAAAACTTTCAGAGGCTGGATCAACCATTCTAATTTTTGTCTTTAAAGTTTTGGGATCGATAATATCTTTAAAGTACATCGGAACAAAATTTCCATTCTGTATCGAAACCATAGCACCGCTTCCGCCATCAAGAATAAATTGTGCAGCAGAAAATCCTAAATCTCTTGTGTATTCCATATCAAACGGAATTGGATCGGCACAACGCAGCTCGTAACCAATATTTTTAGATACAATAGTAGCTTTTAATCCAAACTCCTTAAGTCTTTCCTGTACTTTAGATTTCAAAATCTCACCAAAATTTATTTCAGCAATCCTGATATTATCGTGCGCATCTCTTTCAACATCAACTAAAGATTCAAGATCAGCAGGATCCAAAAGTTCAACTAAACCTTCTGCAATAATTGCAACACCATCTGGTTTACCATAGCTTAATCTTTTTATAATTGCACCAACAAGAATATCAACAATATGACTAAACTTAATTTGTTTATTTGTAAACTCCTCAGGAATAAGTGTAAGCGTTGCGCCAGTGGATTTACCAATTCCAAGTGCAAGATGCCCTGCTTTTCTTCCCATAGAAATTACAAAGTACCAGCGGGATGTTGTTTGTGCATCAACCATTAAATTTTTTACAACTTCAACTCCAATGTGTCTTGCTGTTTGAAATCCAAAAGTTGGAATGCCGTGTGGAAGATCAAGATCATTATCAATTGTTTTGGGAACATGAACAACTTTAATTCTGTCTGCAGCCATTTCATTAACTTTTAGGGCGCTAAATGCAGTATCATCACCACCGATTGTAATCAGTTTATCTACGTTTAATCTTAATAAGGAAGTAACAGTGTTTTCTAAATGTTTAGGATCTTTGGTAGGATTTGATCTTGAAATACCAATGTATGATCCGCCTCTAAAGTGTATGCGGCTTACGTTTTGAATATTTAATTCTCTAACGTGAGATATATCGCCCTGCATAATCCATTTGAAACCATCTTTAATACCAAGAACTTCAACACCTTCAACTGCGGTGCGGATTGTTGAAGCCCCGATAACACTATTGATTCCGGGTGCGGGTCCTCCGCCGACTAAAATTGCTAATTTTTTTGGTGCAATAGACATAAAATCATAACTCCTGAATAAATATTATACGATCAAAAAATAAATTAGTTAGTTAGTTACAAAACTTTAAGCTTTGCAAACTTAAGCATCAACTGTTTAACATTATTTCCTTCAAAATGAACTGTTGCTTTTGTCATATCGCCTGATCCTGTAACATCAACAACTTTACCAAGACCAAATTTATCGTGCATTACACGGCTGCCAATCATCAATGCTTTTCCATCCTGATTAAAACTTCCGTATTCTACTTTTTCAAAATACTCGTAATACATTTCTTTTTTTGTTTTACGATTTGCTTTGCGCCCAAGTCCGCCATTAGTTTCTTTATACGTAGTTGGATCAAGCTCATCAATAAAACGTGATCGGCTTTGATACGCAACTTCGCCAAATCTATATCTGGAACGTGCATGAGTTACATAAGCTTTTTTCTTTGCCCGAGTAAGTGCAACATAAAATAATCTGCGTTCTTCATCCACAGAAGCATCCGATAAAAACTTACTTGCAATAGGAAAAATATCTTCTTCGCATCCGCTAACAAACACGATTGGCCATTCTAAGCCTTTAGAAGCGTGAACAGTTAAAAGTGTTACACAGTTTTTCTTATCAGAATAATTATCAATGTCTGCAATCAAAGAAACTTCTTCAAGATACTGTTCAAGTTTAGCATCTGAATTTGCATTAGAAAACTCACTTAATGATGCAAGCAATTGATTGATATTTTCCATTCTCTGCATCGATTCTTGGGTGCCTTCTTCTTTAAACATTCTTATCAACCCAAGATCATCAACCATTGCGCGAGTAAGTTCACCTGCAGAAAGTTTATCTTTTAGTGCACTGTATTTATCAAGTAAGGTTTTAAAACCTTTAACATTTTTTTGGATACGTTCTTTAATATCAATTACTTCAAAAACTCTTCCCATTGTTTGGAATAAAGAAATTTCGTGCTTGCGTGCAAATGCAATCATTCTTGTTACAGTTGTGCTTCCAATGCCGCGCTGTGGAAAGTTCATTATTCTCAACAAACTTTCTTCATCATTTTGGTTTGATATTACGCGAAGGTATGCAACAACATCTTTAACTTCTTTACGTTTATAAAATTCTAAGCCGCCAATTATTGTATAAGGAATTTTTTCTCTGCGGAAAATATCTTCCATTGCACGTGATTGTGAATTTGTACGATACAAAATTGCAAAATCGTTAAAGACTAATTTTTTCTTAGTTAGTTCGTATTTTATATATTTTGAAATTTGTGATGCTTCATCTTTTTCATCCGCACACTTTAAAAGCATTACTGGTTCGCCTTCTTCGTTCTCAGTCCAAAGCGTTTTAGCAACCTGATCTTTATTATTTTTTATAACTGAATCAGCAGCTTTAAGAATAGTTTTTGTGGATCGATAATTCTGTTCGAGTTTAAATAGTTTATACTTGGGAAAATCTTTTCCAAAATCTTTCATGTTTCCGATGTTAGCGCCGCGCCAGCTATAGATACTTTGTGCATCATCACCAACAACAGAAATTAAACCGCTTCTTGAAACAAGTAATTTTAATAACTCATACTGAGCTTTATTTGTATCCTGAAACTCATCAACAAGTAAGTATTCAAATCGTGATTTATATTTTTGGAGAATATGTTTCTTCTCATTAAAAAGTTCGATTGGTTTAAGCAGCAGATCATCAAAATCCATAGCATTAAATTCAACTAATCTTTTTTGATATTCAACATAAACATCTGCAATTTTTTCTTCTAAAAATGAGCCTACATGTTTACTCCTAAATTCTTTGGGAGTAATCATATGATTTTTAAGAAAACTAATTCTATGTCTAACTGAATTAGTGGAGAGATTTTCAATATCAATATTCAAGTCAGTCATTATATTAGAAACTAACGAAGTTGAATCTATTGTATCGTAAATCGAAAAATTACTTCTGTAATTAATATGCTTTGCTTCGGTACGAAGAATCTTAGCAAATACAGAATGGAAGGTTCCCATCCACAAATCATCAGCTTTTTTACCAATCAGCTCGGTGATTCTTTCCTTCATTTCGTTGGCTGCTTTATTGGTAAAAGTTAGCGCAAGAATTGACTGTGGTGAAAAATCTTTTTTAAGTAAGTAAGCTATTTTGTAAGTAAGCACCTTGGTTTTACCGGAACCAGCTCCGGCAACAATCATTTGTGCGCCATCCAGATATTCAACTGCTGCAAGTTGAGCAGGATTCAAGTCCTTAAATATTTGCATAATTCTTTCTTTTTTCCGCAAAAACAGTTGCAAATATACTCATATCGTACTCGAATAGAAACTTATTGAACGGTAAAAATTTCTAAAATTTATTAAAGATGAATAAATGTTCGTTCAACATTAAATTTGATGAGATTTTGATTTAATTTGCTGGCACGTTTATAGTTAATTTTATAAAAAAAATGTAGATCAAGTTTCCTTATTGTGCAGATGAATCAAATTAGCAATTCAAATATCCAGACCAAAACAAAAAACAATGAGTTAACCTCCAAGTTCAACACATCTGAATCATCAAATGATTTTCAATCCAAGTTTGATGTACTTGTACATACAATTCCGGATGGATTGATTTTACTTGAGGATGAAAAGATTAAGTATTCAAATAAAATATTTGCAGATATGCTTGGTTACACTATTGATGAGATTACAGAGCTGCGTTTGCGTGATGTGATTGCACCGAATGATCTTGAAAGAGTTTTAGAGCGTTATCAGAAAAGGCAGCGTGGTGAAAAAGTTCCTACGCAATACGAAATTGATATTGTAGATAAAGGCAAACAAAAAATTGTTCCTGTTTCAATTAGCGTGGGCATAATCGGATCGGGCACTGAAAAATTTCAATTCGTTATCATAAAAGATTTATCTGATAAAATTGAATGCCAAAATAAATTTGTAAGAGAAGTGGAGCTTCAAAAATATTTTATGGATTACCTTCCTGATTCAATCTACTTTAAAGATCTTAACAGTAAATTTATTAAGGCTAACAAAGCGACGCTTACTAAAATGGGCTTAAGCAGTATTGATGATCTTCTGGGTAAAACTGATTTTGATATTTTTCAGGATGAACATGCTGAGCTGGCTAAACAAGATGAAGCGGAAATAATTAAAAATCGTACATCAATAATTAACAAAATTGAAAAAGAAATCTGGCATGATGGAAAAATCACCTGGGCAACAACAACTAAAATTCCGTTGATTGATGAGAACAATAATGTTTACGGTACTTTTGGAATTACAAGAGACATTACAAGTTTAAAAAAAGCCGAAGATATAAAAGATGCTTTATTTAAAATCTCAACTGCCGTTACTTCACAAAATAATATCAATGTTCTTTACGCGTTTATACATCAAGTAGTAAGTGAATTAATGCGAGCAGAAAATTTTTATATCGCTCTCTACCATAAAGAAACTGAAACAGTTAGCTTTCCATATTTCGTTGACCAGCTTGATGAACCACCAGTGGAAAGAAAAGCCGGAAGTGGGTTAACTGAATATATTCTTAGATCGGGTGAAGCACATTTAATTGATGCTGAACTGGATTTTAAACTTCGTGAAGCTGGGAAAACTTCATTAATCGGTGAGCCTACACAAATTTGGCTTGGTGTGCCGTTAAAGGTTGAAGGCAATACTATCGGTGCAATTGTTGTGCAGGATTATTCCGATGCAGCTACTTACGGCGAAGAAGAAAAAGATATTTTAATTTATGTATCAGAACAGATTGCACTTGCCATTGATAAAAAACGGAATGAAGAAAAAATAATTGAGTATTCGGAAGAATTAAAAGAAACAAATGCTTCCAAGGATAAGTTTTTTTCGATCATTGCTCACGATTTGAAAAGTCCGTTTCATGGTTTACTTGGTCTAACTCGTATGATCGTTGAAGAATATGATTCAATGACCGAAACTGAGGTACGAAATTATTTGCAAATCCTAAAGGAATCGACTGAAAGCACTTATAAGCTTATAGAAAATTTGCTTGAGTGGTCAAGATTAGAATCTGGGAAGATGAAATTTAATCCTGCACTGCAAAATATGTTTATGATAGTTGAGGATACTCGCATACTTCTTAATCAAAATGCACGACTAAAAAATATAAACTTAAGAAATAAACTTGGTCATCAGAGTTTTGTTTGGGGTGATGATACAATGCTTCAATCTCTGGTGCAAAATTTAATTTCAAACGCAATTAAATTTACACCTGCTGGCGGAAATATAGAAGTATCTGAAAATAGATTTGATGATTATATTGAATATATCGTAACCGATTCTGGAGTAGGTATAAAAGAAATTGATATTGAAAAGCTTTTTCGAATTGATGTTAGTTTTACAACAAAAGGAACTCAGCAGGAAAAAGGGACAGGATTAGGATTAGCACTTTGTAAAGAAATTGTAAATATTCAGGGTGGAAAAATTAAAGTACAAAGCAAATTTGGTGAAGGCACTAAAATTATCTTTACATTAAACAAACCAAAAAACAATTAGCTTTTATTGATCGAGTGCAATAAAAATTCTGATGATGAAGATCTATCAGTTTTTGCGGATTATCTTGAAGAGTTTGATTCGATAGTAAGTTTTGATAATGAAATCTGCGGGGTTTGTGGAGTTAGCATTTCAGATACGCTATCGGTTCAAGAACCTCCATTTGTAAGAATAAAAACTATGGATGATGAAGCCAGTGTATTCTTATTGATTAAAGAATTGGAGTTGAAAATGATTCCATTTAAAACTGAGAAAAGATTAAATACTGAAATAACTGATGAAATTAATTATTTGTTCAACGTGCTTGTTCCAACAAAATATTTTTTGGAATTAACGTATCTATCTTAAACTAATAACTCAGTTTCTTGGATTAGCTCTGCACCACTCCTTAATATAATCTGCGATAGCGGTTGTGGTTGCACCTGGTGTAAATAATTCTCCGACACCGATGGCTTTTAACTTAAGAATATCTACTTCAGGCATAATTCCGCCGCCGGTAAGAAGCACATCATCCATTCCCTTTTCTTTTAGCAGAGTGATAAGTTTTGGAAAAATTGTCATGTGCGCACCGGATAGAATGCTAATTCCAATTACATCTGCGTCTTCCTGCAATGCGGCTTCAACAATCATTTCCGGAGTTTGTCTTAATCCTGTGTAGATAACTTCCATACCAGCATCACGTAAAGCAGCAGCAATAACTTTTGCACCGCGGTCATGTCCATCTAAACCGGATTTGGCAACTACTACTCTAATTTTTTTATCCATTTAACAAACTCTCATATTTAGAAATTGATTCTTTAATTTTTTCTGAATACAAATTTATTTCATTCTCTTTATATTCAGTAGTTCTGGGTCGCATCAAAAAATCATTTTCATATCGTGGTATGATGTGGAAATGAAAGTGAAAAACCGATTGTCCTGCACTCATTCCATTATTTGAAATAATATTAAATCCATCTGCTTTTACAGCGCGTTTAACAGCGCCTGCAATGTATTGTGTTAAATTTGTTAATTCAGCAAGTTCATCATTGGGAATTGTTAGAAAATTATCAAAATGTTTTTTGGGGATGACTAAGGTATGACCATAATTAACAGGGTTTATATCTAAAAATGCAATCACTTTTTCATTTTCAAAAATAATCTCTGCTTCAGAATCTTTAGATGCTATATCACAAAATATACAATCCATAATGCGCTCGCTTATGATTTATTATTAAAAAATAATTTTATACAAGTCTAAAATCTTTTCGAGAAATCTCAGATTAAATTAGTGATAATTCGTAAAACCTGCCAACTGCAGAATTGTTTGCAATTGTTCTAACAGTACAATCTGTATTAATCAAGAAATTCTTTTGTTCTAGAAAATATTCCAAACAACCCGCCTGTATGAACAAAAATATTTCGCTTCCCTTTTCCCTTTATCAAATAATTATCATAATAGGCTTTAAACGCTTTGCCTGTATAAGCTGGATCAAATAATATTCCTGTTTCACTTGCAAATTTTTTAATCAGTTTAACTTTAGGCTTTGATATTTTTTTATAACCTTCTTTAGAATATCCATCAAGCACAATAAGATTTTTTGGATTGATTTTACATTTCAATTTGTAATCAAGCACACAGCCCTCTGCAAGCTGTAAGATGTGTTTTTCCATTTCACTTTTACTCATCAAAACATGCACAGCTACAATTTTTACATCGAGATTATTTAAAGCGGCACCTACTAACATTCCTGCCGCTGTTCCACCTGAACCGCAAGCTGCAACAATTGAATCTATCTTTTTTAAATTAACTTGTTTTTTTAGTTCATTTATAAAATTTATGTAGCCCCAAATACCAAGAGTGGTAGAACCTCCTCCTGGAAAAACATAAGCATTTTTTTTCTTCTTAAGTAATGCCACTCTTTGTTCATACATGATTTCATTTATTTTTTCATATTCTTTTTCTGTAAAAAATTGAATATCAGCACCGGACATTTTATCAAGAAAAAGATTTCCATTTGAAACAGGAGCATCTTTACCCCACAAAAATAATTTTGTATTCAATCCCATCTTTTTTGCGGCAATAACTGTAGCACGTGCGTGATTTGATTGGTCACCGCCCGATGTGAATATTATATTAGCTCTTTGGTGTTTTGCTTCAGCTAATAGATATTCAAGTTTTCTAATTTTATTTCCCGATAGCTCACAGCCTGTTAAATCATCACGTTTGATTAAAAAACTTTTTCCTTCAAATTTAATTTCTTCTAATGGAGTTGGAATTTGTGCGAGTGAAATCTTTTTTGGGGTTATCATTTTTGTAACTCAATCTTTTTAAGTTTTGAATAAATCTTTCTTGCTTTTTCTAAATCTTCAGGTGTATCAACTGAAAAACTATCATACTCTGTTTCAACAATTTTAATTTTAAAACCATTTTCTAACATTCTTAATTGCTCCAGTTTTTCCCATTGTTCTAAATCTGTAGATTCAAGTTTTGTGAATTTTATTAAATATTCTTTTCGATAAACATATAATCCAATGTGTTTATAAGTGTTTGCTTTCTCAAGCATTTCAGTTTCGTCAATCGCATCGCGTACAAATGGAATTGGAGAGCGCGAAAAGTAAAGAGCAAAATTTTTATAATCAAAAACGACTTTTACCACCGAAGGAGAATTAAACTCTTCAACACTGTCAATCAACTTTGCAAGTGTTGAAACGTTAACATCAGTATCAAACAGTAATGGTT
>JBDTRQ010000156.1:0-2329 GCA_039931535.1 Ignavibacteriota bacterium | reverse complement strand
CGATTTTCATAAAGAACTTTATTCTGTTATGCAGATTGAACGATGGGTTGCATACATTTTACTTTCTTTAATTATAGCTGTTGCAACTTTTAATATTCTTGGCTCTCTTTCAATGTCTGTGATCGAAAAGAAAAGAGATATTGGAATTCTAAGATCGATGGGCGCTAAAGAAAATTCCATCCTAAAAATATTTATGTATGAGGGTTTGATGATTGGTTTGATTGGAACAGGATTGGGAGTTTTACTTGGATATTTTATTTGCTTTTTGCAGATACAGTATAACATTTATCCGCTTGATCCAACACAATACAAAATTGATTCACTTCCGCTGCAATTAAGATTATCAGATTTTTTTGTTATTGCTGGTGCATCAATACTCCTTTCATTCATCGCATCGTTAATACCCGCTAAAAGAGCGGCTAAAGTTGATGCCTTACAAGCAATTAAATGGGAATGATTTTATGAGTATTATTTTAAAAGCTAACGAGCTTAGCAAGTCTTATCAGACACTAAAAAAAATCAAACTTGATGTATTAAAAAATATTTCTGTTGAGTTGGGAGAAAATAAAATCTCTATTATTGTTGGTGCATCCGGTGCTGGTAAATCTACATTACTTCATTTACTTGGCGGATTAGATAGACCTGATAATGGAACTGTTCTTTATCAACAAAAAAATATTTTTGATTTTAACAATGATAAACTTGCTAAATTTAGAAATAAAAATATTGGTTTTGTTTTTCAGTTCCATCATCTTCTTCCGGAATTTACTGCTTTAGAGAATGTTTCTATTCCACAGATGATAAAAGGGCTAAGCTTAAAAGCGGCTTCTAAAAATTCTCAAAGACTTTTAGAAATTGTTGGATTAAAAGATCGCTCAGATCATAAACCTGCCGAGCTTTCCGGCGGCGAGCAGCAAAGAGTTGCGGTTGCACGTGCACTCGCAAACGATCCCAAAATTATTTTTGCAGATGAACCAACAGGTAATCTTGATTCCACAAATAGTGAGTCCTTACACAAACTGCTGTTTGATTTGCGAGACAACTTTAATAAAACATTTGTAATTGTTACCCACAATCCCGAACTAATGAAACTTGCCGATGTTATTTTTGAAATTAAGGATGGCATAATTAGTAAGAAGAAGTAACTATTTAATTCAATCAAGGTATAATTGTTTCAAAAAATCTGCAGCAGGCAAACTTCAAATTGATATTAAATAATTGTTACCTATTGACAATTAAGATTCTAGAAACTATGTTTCTATAGAATAACTAATTAGAGATTATTTATTCCTATTACAAAAATCTATTTCAATAAATTTCATTAGGAGGCACTATGAAATTCCTTAGTATGTTCACTTTAGTTTTCTTTCTTTTCATATCTTTTATTTCTTTTGCACAAGATGCTGATCAAGATGTGATGATGAAAGAATGGCAGGCATATATGGCCCCTGGTCCTGAACACGAAATGCTTACCTCAATGGTTGGTGAATGGGAAGGTGATATAACAATGTGGATGGATCCATCTCAACCACCTCAAACAATGAAAGGAACTACAACTTACGAATCTGTTATGGATGGCAGATATGTTGTTGGCAAATTTTCAGGTATGATGATGGGAATGCCATTTAATGGAATGGACATTTCAGGTTTTGATAATGCTTTGAAGGTTTTTCAAAACGTTTGGATCGATAACATGGGAACGGGCATTATGAATCTTGAGGGTACCTATGATAAAAACACCAAAACAATTACTTATAAGGGTAAGATGGTTACACCAAATGGTAGTAAGGCGGATGTTAGAGAAGTTATAAAAATTATTGATAAAGACCATTCAAATTTTGAGATGTTTGTGGATATGGGCAAAGGCGAAATGAAGACGATGGAAATTAAATACGCAAGAAAATCCAAATTGTAATTTATCTAATTTAATTTTTCCCTGTTCCCTCTCCTTAACAAAGGGGAGGGATTTTTTTTAGTTTGATTAACTGCTTTTATAACAAAGTTACTTTTTTTTCTTCGTCTTCTTTTCTGCAAGCAATGGTTTTCTGTATTGCTCGTAAAGTTCAAATAAAAACTCTATGCGTTTTGTTTCGTTGGGGAAAGGCTGCGCACGGTAACATAAATCTACTGCTTTGTCTAATTCCTGATGCGCTTTTACAAGTGCAGGTGGCATTGTAAGCGGATCGTATAAGTCTGCAAGACTGCTGTTAGGAAAATCTTTACGTGTATCTAAAACTTTTTGTGCTTTTTCTTCTACTGTTTTTATTTGTTTTTCTGTTGGATTTAAAGGCCAGGGAAAGTTGTTGTAAACAATATCATTTGAATATCT
>JBDTRQ010000155.1:0-5950 GCA_039931535.1 Ignavibacteriota bacterium | reverse complement strand
CAAAGCTTCATTTAACCACTGAACCGCCAATTTCTTGTAGCTGCTGTTAGCGGTTGGTTGTTTATCTTTCATCTTTTTCAAACAGGTCTTTCAATGTTGTCAAACTTTCATCCATATCTTTAGGAAAATTTTTTTCTGCCATTGGTATAAATATATTCATTGGATATTTTAAGGTGCCAGAATTAATTAATGAAACTTTAGTCTGACTGTCGGATATTGCTTCTGTCGCCATTGTTACATCTACAATCATAGTCATTGGTTTAACAAAGCGAATTTGAGTTTCAATTCTTTCCCCTTCAATTATTCCCATAATTTCCTTTTCTCCTTCACCTGCTTTTTTGTTACCGTTCCAAGAAATAATGAACCCTACAGTTCCATCTATTCCTTTATATTCCCATTTTCTGTCAGGGTCTGCCTTTGCCCATTTATTGAACTTGTCTTGATTTTTGAGAAGCCTTAAAAAGTCAAAGACCTTTTGAAGTGGTGCATTTATAATGATTTCACGTTTTACATAATGTTTTTTTTTAATAAAGAGAGCAATAATTAAAAGTAAGGCAATGATGCCAACTACTACAAGTAGAATTGTGATTACGATGTTCATTTTATTTTATTCTTGTTAATAAAAAATATTATTGTTGATGCAATTACACACATTACCAAAGCACTAATGATAAGTGAATTGTCTTTTTGTAAAACGCCTACAATCAAGTCGCCTACAAACATTACCAAGAAGAAAATGTATGCGAGTGTCAGCATCGGAATTGATTTTTTTATTGTCGCAAAAGCAAAGATAAAACCAAGTGCAAATTGTCGTGTTGCCCACACATAAATTAAGAAGTCAACGCCTTTTGCGTTAAGGTCAATTTTGTCTGCGACTGATTGCGGGGAAAAGAATAATGATAAACTTACTCCAAGTTCCATTAATGCAAATAGTCCTGATACTATGAGTATCCATTTGGGTCTTTTTTTTTGTTCTTCTGGCATAATATATTTTGTTTTTACTTGTGTTTTTTGTCTGTCGTTTTATCGTAGCTCTGTCGTCCTTTACAATGACCGCTAACGTTTGTGTTTGTGCAGTTGCGGGACTTTGAAAAACTAAACTGTCCCATGTAACCAAACGTTAAACGAAGATAGAAACTTGAACCTTACACTTCACCCACGCAATTGCATAAACATTTTGTTGTGCGTTCGTTTTTTCCTGCGTGTTAGTTGGCTCCTGAATTTCTGCAAGCTTTTTCTTTAGTTAGAGTGATTTTTACTTTTGAGCTTTCACATAATAACTCCTTACTAGCCCATTAGACTGCACAGTCGTTCGCACGTGATTAAATTGAAGGTCGGTACTAAGAGAGCCGAAAAGTGGAATTCCTCTTCCTAAAAGTATAGGAGCTTTTGAAATTATAAGCTCATTTATTAGGTCTTCTTTTAAAAAAGCTTGTATCACCTTTCCTCCGTCAACATAAATATTTGAATAGCCTTTGTCAGAAAGATAAGCGATTATACTGGAAGGATTCATAGCAAGAACTGTTACCTGCTCTGTCAGTATCTGAGGAATATCCTTTATACTTTTGCTTAACACAAAGACCTTTTTGCTGTATGGAAATGTAGGGAAGGTAAGCACCTTTTCATAAGTACCTCTTCCCATCACGATCACGTCAATTTTGTCCATGAATTCATTGTAAGATTGTATAGCCTCATCACTGGCGAATTGTGATAGCCAGACAAAATCTCCATTTCCCCTTGCGATAAACCCATCAAGACTTGTACCGATGTAAACAGATGTTTTCATTTAATGATTTACCAGTTGTTTTATATTCAGTTGTCAGCATTAATTTTCAACAAGTTTAGATGTCTGTATAAAATGACGCACAACTTTATTCTTTACGCATTGCGTTAATCCTTTATATTTAGAGGGATATGCGTTATAGATCTTTTTATTGCTTTTAATCTAATTAAAAATCATTATGTCATCAAGTGTTGTATATATAATGAATTAAAAATTTTTGAACTTCAGCAGGAAGGCAAAAAGCGAATGAGTTTTGAGGAATTTTTAAGGGGATTTAGCTTTTAATAAAAAAAAATTAAATCACTTTGTAATATTATTGTGCAGCTTTAAAGTTACATTAAGGCATAATAAATGGGCTATTGTAGCTTATAGACTGCAATGATAAATATTTACGGTTGTGAAAAAGATGTTTTAAAGATTCTCGAAAGCCAGAACGAAGGTAAATAACGAATTCATATAGAAGAGTTTTTAAGAGGGATAAATTGGTTGGTGGTCTCAGGAGTTGTACGCATTTATGCTTTTCATCAAGTCATTTCCATTTTTGCCATTTTTTTTGTTTAGGTATGTCATCAGAAATAATCTGTAACCCTTTGTTTCTTAGCCTCATCTCAATGAGTTCTTTGCTTTGAGCAAATTGAAGAGCGAGATGTTTAATAGGTACAACTTTTAAATATCGATCTTGAATTTTCTTATGATCCGAATCTGTCAAATGTTGTACGTCGTTGTTGCACTAATGTGGCTGATTCCCGATAGAAGATTTGAAAAAATAACAGGCTAAAATCCTGTCTTCCAAATTTTATCGGAAGTCTCTAAATAAACCGGTAAAGCGGCAGAGCCATACCATTCGTATAAATCTGCTGCAAGCAGATTTGAGTTGATTGCGGGATCAGTTTGAACGAGTTCTTCAGCTTCTTCAATTGTTGTTACATCCAGAATAAAAATTCCACGGTATGAATTGTCATTCTTGCCAAGTGGTCCGGCAACAATTAGTTTACCTTCATCGACAAGGCGGTTGATATTATTCATATGACCAGTAAAACAACTGTCTTTAAAAGCTTTATCATTTGTCGTGTTGCTTCCCGTTTTTAACATAACAAAAATGTAACTCTTCATACCGTAATCATCAGCACCAAGTTTAATTGCCAAAGTAGAATCATAATCCGGATTTATTTTCTGTGCCATCGATTGATGAACACCTATAAATAACATGATGATAATTAATACAATATTCATTTTATCTCTTTAAATAATTATTACTTTTATTTATGGAAAGATACACTGTTTACAAATATTAACTAATTGAGCTTATCTACTTAAAAAATATATTATGCTCTTTCAACAAACTCTTTAATTGATTTACCGATAAGCTCGTTCCATCCTGCTTCAAAATTTTCCCTTGCAAAATCAGGATTGTCAATAGGGAATGTTTCCACTCCTTTGTGAGTCAACTTTAACTTAGTTTTGTTGACATCCGGAAAAAGTTCAAATGTAACAAAAGAGATACCTTCAAAGCCATCATATCTCCAGCTATAAGTTAATTTTCTCTCTGGAAGAATCTCAGTGATTTTACAAAGATGAAGATAGTTTTCGCCTTCTTTTCCCTTTCCATTGAACTGAAACTCAAAACCTGCTTCAGGTTTGAATTCAGCTAGGTCAAAATACCATTGTTTCATTTCTTCCTTGTCTGTGATTGCTTTCCAAACTTTTGAAACAGAAGCATTTAATTCAACTTCTTTGATTACTGGTTCAGTATTATTCATTTTATTCACCGAATGATTTTTAATGAAATTATTTTTTCTCGACGGCTTCTTTAAGCTTTGCAACAAATCTCATATCCCATCCCTTCGAATGATTTTCCTGAACTTCTTTTTGGTTCTCAGCAAAACCTGAGTGGATTAGTGTCAGTTCTGTTTTGCCATCATTTCCGCTTAGCTGAATACTGACTATAGTATTTCCCTCAAAGAAAGGAGCACTCCAGGAATAAACCAGTTTTTTGTTTTCTGATATTTCCAAAACCTTGCACTTTATATCGAAATGGTTGCCATCCATTTCTGCGTTAAAAATAAAATCACTGTTCAATTGTGGTTTGAAATTATTCGGCATCATCATCCATTGTTCAATCTTGTCGGGATCGGTTAAAGCTTTCCACACTTTGGCAACAGGTGCATTTATAACAACTTTTTTCTCGATTGGTTTCATTTCTTTTTCTCCATTAATGTTTTTAAAGAATTTAGTTTCTTATCCCAGAATCTATCGAAATACGATAGCCAGTCGTAAACTTCATTCAGCGGTTCAGGATTTACAACACAATATCGTTCACGACCTTGCTGATTAATTGTAACAAGCCCGCACTCTTCAAGTATTCTTACGTGTTTTGAAATTGCAGGACGGCTGATTTTAAAATTCTCTGTCACGCCGTTTAGCGTTAATTTGTTTTCTGATAGAAGCAGAATAATTCCTCTTCTAACAGGATCAGAGATTGCCTGGAAAACGTCTCTTCTTATTTCATTCATATTTGAATTTTATATTTTGTAACCGTTCGGTTACTAATATAAATGAAACCTTACGGTTACGCAAATTAATTTTAAGAAATTTTTATACTGGGATTTATGTTTCCATCTTTATATTGCCTAAATAAAATATAATTACCTTATTGTTATATTAATAGCGTTAATACTGAAGTCTTTTATTATTTAGGAAAATTATTGGAATATAAAAACAGCATACTTGAACAGATTGGCAATACACCTTTAATTAAGATTAACAGAATTAATAAAGGATTGAAGCCGCAGATATTTGCAAAACTTGAATCTGCAAATCCAGGTGGAAGTGTGAAGGACCGCATTGGTTACAATATGATATTGGATGCTGAGCAGAGAGGTGAATTGAAGCCGGGTGGAACAATCATCGAAGCTACCAGCGGAAATACCGGAATTGGAATTGCTCTGACAGCTGCTGTTAAAGGTTACAAATGTATTTTTGTTGTTACTTCAAAAGTAAGTGAAGAAAAAATAAACTATTTAAAAGCATTTGACTCAGAAGTAATTGTTGTTTCAAATCTCGCCGATCCTGATAGTCCAGAATATTATGTTAATGTTGCAAAACGGTTACATAAAGAAATTCCAAATTCATTCTTCGCTTATCAGTATTCTAATCCATCAAATCCGGAAATACATTATAGAACCACCGGACCGGAAATTTGGGAACAAACGGATGGGAAAATTACTCACTTCGTTTCCAGCATCGGCACAGGTGGGACGATAAGTGGAACGGGAAGATATTTAAAAGAAAAAAATCCAGACATAAAGATAATCGGTGCTGATCCCCTTGGATCTATCTTCAAGCATTACAAAGAAACTGGTGAATTGATTCACGGTTCAGCTTATCTTGTCGAAGGTATTGGTCAGGATTGTTTACCATCAAATGTGCATTTTCAATACATCGATAAAATCATAAACATAAGTGATAAAGAATCTTTTGCAGCCGCAAGAAGATTAACTAAAGAAGAGGGAATTTTTTGCGGAGGCAGTACTGGAACTATTGTTCAGGTTGCATTAAATATCTCAAAAGATTTGACTGAAAACGATGTTGTTGTATTTATAGTCTGCGATACTGGTGAAAGATATCTATCTAAAATGCACAATATTGAATGGTTAAAACAAAACAGAATGCTCGATCCGGAGATTAGAACTCTTCGGGATTTATCTGATTTGAAAAAGCAAAGAGGATTTGAGGAAATTATTTTTATTAAAAAATCTGACAAGGTAAAAGAAATACTTGAGTTGATTACTAAAACAGGTTTCTCAAATATTCCCGTTATGACTGGCAAACAATCAATCGGTGCTATAAGAGAAAATAAACTGCTTGGAAAATTGGTTGAGAATCCAAGCTTGTACAACTCAAATGTTAAAGATGTTATAGAAGAATCGCTTCCAATCCTGGATGCAAAAACCGAAATTGAAGAAGTAAAAAAATATTTAAAAACTAACTCAGCTATTCTTGTAAGCGATTTTGGTTTGATAACTGATATTATTACAAGATATGATCTGATAAATTTAGACAATAAATAATGGTGTCAGTCTGAGCTTGTCGAAGACTGATTTATCTTTCTCAATAGACTATCACACTTCGACAAGCTCAGTGTGACAATTATTAATAAATATTACG
>JBDTRQ010000154.1:0-4793 GCA_039931535.1 Ignavibacteriota bacterium | reverse complement strand
AATCTTGAAGATATTAAAGCTCCTGAATGTTTTGAGATTGAAGAAACACTTAAAGCAACAATGAAAATTCCGGTTTTTCATGATGACCAACACGGTACGGCAATAATTTCTTGTGCTGCTTTAATAAATGCAGTTGAAGTAGCGGGTAAGAATTTAAGTGATATTCGAATAATTGTAAATGGTGCAGGCGCCGCGGCAATCTCTTGCTGTAACCACTATGTTCGAGCAGGTGCTAAAAAAGAGAATATTTATATGTTCGATTCCAAGGGTTGCATAACTTTGGATAGAAAAGATCTTAACAAATACAAAGATGGTTATGCACAGAAAAAAGGATTCGCATCATTAGAAGAAGCATTTAAAGATGCTGATGTCTTTATTGGATTATCCATAGGGGGAGTTGTACAAAAAGAATGGGTTAAGACCATGGCACAAAATCCTATAATATTTGCTATGGCTAATCCTGATCCTGAAATTACTTACGAGGATGCAACATCTATCAGAAAAGATTTAATTATGGCTACCGGAAGAAGTGATTATCCAAACCAGGTTAATAACGTTTTAGGATTTCCATTTATTTTCCGTGGTGCTTTGGATGTTAGAGCAACTGGAATTAATGATGAAATGAAAATGGCTGCAACTTTAGCTCTTGCAAGATTGGCTAAGGAAAAAGTTCCTGAAATGGTAATGAAAGCTTACGGTGGTGAGGAATTTGAGTTTGGTAAAGATTACATTATTCCAAAACCATTTGATCCTAGAGTTCTTTGGTACGTTGCCCCAGCGGTTGCAAAAGCTGCTATTGAAACGGGTGTTGCAAAAGTAAAAGAAATGGATTGGGTTGCGTACGAAGAACAACTAAAAGAAAGATTAGGACTTTCCAAAGAAGTTGTCAGAGTTATGATTCACAAAGCGCAAAAGCGACCAAAGAAAGTTGTTTTTCCCGAAGGTGAAGAAGAAAATATTATTCGTGCGGCTCACAATGTTTTTAATGATGGAATTGCATTCCCAATTCTTTTGGGTAATGAAAAGACAATCAAAAAAGAAATTGAAAGAATTGGTTTTGATGAAAAAGATTTTCAAATAGTTGATCCTGAGACTTGCGATAAGTGTAAAGATTACGCTGAAGCATACTTTAAGAAAAGACAACGAAGAGGCGCAACAATTTGGGATGCAAAAAATTTAATACGCAATCCAAATTATTATGGATCAATGATGGTTGAAGTTGGCGATGCTGATGTATTGATTAGCGGATATACAACAAGCTATCCTAATACTATCAAACCGGCTTTGCATTGTGTTGGCGTTAAAGAAGGATTTAAAATTGTTTCTGGTATGTACATCGTAATTGCCAAAAAAGAAACTTACTTTTTTGCTGATTGTACTGTAAATGTAAATCCAAATTCAGAACAGTTGGCAGAGATTGCGATCTCAGCGGCAGAAACTGTTAGTGCTTTTGATATAGTTCCTAAAATCGCAATGTTATCATTCAGTAATTTTGGAAGCGCTTCTTATCCTGAATCCTTAAAAGTTAAAGAAGCTGTTAAAATTATAAAATCCAGAAAACCTGATTTAATTATTGATGGCGAAATGCAAGCTGACACAGCGGTTGTACCTGATATCTTGGAAAAAACATTTCCATTTACAGGAATAAAAGGGGGTGCAAATGTTCTCGTTTTTCCAAATCTTGACGCAGCTAACATTGCGTACAAGCTTATGGCAAGAATTGGACAGGCAACAGTTATCGGTCCAATTTTAATGGGAATGGCAAAACCTGTTCACGTTTTGCAGCGTGGTGCAACTGTAGATGATATTTACAACATGACTGCAATAGCTGTTGTAGATGCGCAAGTAACTAAAAAATAAATATCCTTTCCTTATAATTTGGCGGATGAGCAAATTAGTTCATCCGCTAATTTTTTTAAATCTTTTAACTTTTAATTTTATCGCAACAGTTAGAGAAGATTATTTTGTTTGAGTAGTTAGTATTAGATGTGAATAAATATCCAATTTTTTGAAATGAATATCATACAAAAGAAATTGAGTGGAACCAGTTATTCAAAATTAATGAACTACTGCAAGCCGGTCCAATCCATTAGTACTAAAATCGTTTAATGTATTTGAAGATCTTTCTGCGGAAACAGATATACTTGTAATTGCACAGTCGAGTGAATCATACAGTTCAAATATTTCTATAGTACCAGTTAAATTTAACATTGATTCAGAAAACATTCCGGGTTTTACAATTTTTATTGATCCGCCCAAACGCATTAACTGTTTTAACGTAACAACCAATACTCCAATAAAAGCAGAGTCAAGTGAATTGCAGTTACTCAAATCAATAATGATAATCTTATATCCAAGACTAATATCCGTTTCAAGATGCTTTTTAAACTTTACGGCTTCTGCAATGGTTGCCTGAGTAAGATTAACTCTTTCAATTATAAAACCTTTTGCTATTTGCCTTTGGAATTCTTCCATTTCTTCACTTCAGATTGTTGAGCTTATAAAAACCAATAAATATGCCACTATTAGTTATGATTTAAGCCAAATCTACGGTTAGATGTGTTTCAGTTTACTACAAATGTATCAAACATCCTCATTATAAGGATGTTTGATTATGATTTTGCTTTATTGGAATTGTTAGATTGAAAAGGCTTCCTTTACCAAATCTACTTGCTGTTGATTTGAAACCTTTGCTGATCCAACTGCGGGACTTGCGCCTTCTGGTCTGCTGACACAAGTAAGTTTTTGGTTTGGTGTTAGAACTTCTTTTAATTTTTCGGATAGAAAATGCCAGGCACCCATGTTTTTGGGTTCTTCCTGCAGCCAGATAATTTTTTCTGCTTTTGGATATGAGCTTAAAATATTTTTTAAAGTTTCTTTTTTGAAAGGATAGAACTGTTCAATTCTAATTATTGCGGTATTATCAACTTTTTCTTTTTCTCTAAATTTTTTCAGATCATAAAAAATTTTACCGCTTGTTAAGATAATTTTTGTAACATCTTTTTTATTTGTGATAGTTCCATCATCTAAAATTTCTTCAAACTTTCCTTTTAAAAAATCTTCTTTGGTTGATTTTGCATCCGGATGTCTTAATAAACTTTTAGGAGTCATAATTACCAATGGCTTTTTAACTGATTGCTTTATTTGTCTGCGTAAGATATGAAAATACTGCGCAGGCGTGGTGATATTGCAAACCTGCAAATTATCCTCTGCACTAAGGATTAAAAATCTTTCCAATCTGGCACTTGAATGTTCCGGACCTTGTCCTTCAAATCCGTGCGGAAGCAGCATAACAATATTATTTCTCAAATCCCATTTCTCATACGAAGCAACAATAAAATTATCAATAATAACTTGTGCGCCGTTTGCAAAATCACCAAACTGAGCTTCCCATAAAACCAATGCATTTGGATCAGTTACACTATAACCATACTCAAATCCCAAAACGGCTGCTTCAGAAAGGGAGCTATCAAGCGCTTCCAATCCTGCTTGATTATCTGAAATATGATTTAACGGATAATATTCTTTGCCATTTGTTATATCTATAATAGCTAAATGTCTCTGACTAAAAGTTCCGCGCACACTATCTTGCCCGCTTAATCTAACAGGAGTTCCTTCGAGCAGCAAACTTCCGAATGCAATTGATTCTGCTAAAGCCCAATCCGCATCTTCAGAACCATCAATCAACTTATGTCTCTTTTCCAAAAACTTTTCAAGTTTCGGATGCCCTTTAAATCCTGGTGGAAGTTTACTTAAAGCAGTTACAATATTATTCAAAGAGTCTTCTGTAATTGCTGTGATAATTTCTTCCTCTGATTTTGATTGTTCATTTTTGGAAACATTAATTTGTTCTGTACTTGCTGAGCTTTTTCTTTTAATAATATCAAAAGATTTACTTAATTTTTGATTGAATGAATTGTGCATTTCACTTGCTTCATCAGAAGTTATAATGCCATTTTGAATTAACTTTTCTTCATAAATTTTTCTAACGGACGGATGCGATTTTATTTTATTGTAAAGTAATGGCTGAGTAAAACCAGGTTCGTCGCCTTCATTGTGTCCGTGTCTTCGATATCCAAACAAATCAATTACAACATCTTTTTTGAAAATCCATTTAAACTCAAAAGCAATTTGTGCAACCCAAAGTGAAGCTTCAGGATCATCACCATTAACATGAAAGATTGGTGCTTGAATCATCTTAGCAACATCAGTTGCATAAGTTGTTGAGCGTGAGTCTTCGGGAGTTGTTGTAAATCCAATTTGATTATTTACAATTATGTGAACAGTCCCGCCTGTGCGATATCCACCAAGCTGTGATAAGTTTAATGTTTCAGCTACAACTCCTTGTCCTGCAAAAGCAGAATCACCATGAATCAGAATCGCCATAACTTTTTGATGAGCCTTGCTATCACCAAGATTGGTTTGCCTTGCGCGCACAATTCCTTCAACAACTGGATCAACCCATTCTAAGTGGCTTGGGTTTGATGCAACAGAAACTGTTATAGTATTTCCTGATTCGGTTGGATATTTACCGGTTGCACCAAGGTGATATTTTACATCACCGGAACCTTGGATGGAATCTTTATCTTTTATGTCTTCAAACTCTGTAAAGATTGATTCATAAGATTTGCCTATAATATTTGTAAGAACGTTCAATCTTCCGCGATGAGACATGCCAAATACAACTTCTGTAATTCCGTGTTCAGCAGAATCATTTAAAATTTTATCTAACAGTGGTAGTAGTGTTTCTGATCCTTCTATCGAAAATCTTTTGTGACCGATAAACTTAGTGT
>JBDTRQ010000153.1:0-5110 GCA_039931535.1 Ignavibacteriota bacterium | reverse complement strand
CTAATTAAGAATGATCCGTACGATGGGATAAAAGTTATTGATGGAAAAGTAACGCTTAACGATTATCCGGGAATTGGATTGAAGAGTTAAATATTTTATCTACTCGGGTCTAATTGTCATACTTTACTTTTGATTTAAAAGTCATTTCGAGGAGTCTTCGACGAGAAATCTATTAATTATTTAAAAAGATTTCTCACGTCGTTCGAAATGACGAACTGTACATTATTTAAATTCTAAATACATCATTACAGATTTCATCATTTCATTCCGTTGAGTTTCTCCAAGAATTGTTTCAAACGGAAAACCAAAACTTACAACTCCATATTTATCTTTATATCCAATAGCGGCGCTAAAATTATTTTCTTTGTAACGTAATAAAACTTCGCTGCCATTTATTTCCCCAAGTTCATCGGGAGCTTCAACTTTGTAGATTGAATCTGTAAATGAAGTATTAAAATCAAAAATATTTTTAATTGGATAGAAACTGTTATTTGTGGAAAAAATTTTACCGGTTTTTACTGCGTGATCTGTTTTTAATTTAAACTTTAAGATATTATTAGCAAAACGGATTCCGCTGCTATCTGAATCTGAATACAAATCAGAACCGAGATACGCACCGCTTACAAATATTTTTCCGCCGCCATTTAAATAGTTTGTAATCTTATCTCTTAGCGCAATTGGAAAAACTTCAAAATCAATTTTGTCTTTATACTTTGGTAAAGATGTTTTTTTCTCTTCGCCAAAAATAAAATCTACCAATTTATATTTTGCAAGATCAACATCGCCATTAATAACCGATTCATCACTAACAGAACAAAAAGAAAAACCATTTTCCTTAATCGCTTTTCCGTGAACATAACTATAATCAAAAGTATTGCCTGCAATAATTTTAGATTCATAATCAGAATGGCTTGCACCATGACCGGGATTATCATCAGTTTCCCATTTAGAATCAGGGTTAAAATTGAATTGATTACCTGTAAATCCAAGCTCATATTTATCCGGCACACCTTCATCTTCAAAATTTGTAAATCCAGAAAAAGTTGGGGAATCAAAAGTCGCAGGTGCAGAAATACGATCAAATCCGTTTACAACAAGCACAGGCTCCGAAGAATTTTTTATCCAGCAGATAGAAAGTATTTCTGAAGGAAAACTTTCTCCTCCATTATTAACTGCAGTAACTTTATAGCTGTAAATTACGCCTTGCTTTAGACCATTAAGAATTATCTTATTTGTTTCAACCAATTTACCGTTGCCAAACCCGCCATCGTTTTGTCTTGTGTAAAGAATATATTTCTCTGCAACGGCAGTTGGCTCAGTTGAGTCAATTTGTGGATTCCAATTTAGTTCGGCTTCCCCATTCGGTTTTAATTGAACAGAAAAATTTGTTGGCGGCAATGGCTGCACAACGTAATCAAATCCGTATTGAGCAGATAAAAATCCTAACATACCTTTGTAAATAGATCTCGAAACATCAAATCTAAATCGCGGATCAAGAGCAAATTTAGTTTCATAATAATTTTGATGTGAGAGCAGTTCAAGAAGTATTGCAGGAAAATTTGGTCTTGCGGCTTCACTGTAATTCGCATTCATCAATTGTCTGCGAGTCCAGGCTGAATCATATTTCAATCTTATATCATTAACCACTTGGGTCATCACAATATCAGACAGATCTCGATTAGCCAAACGCGAAACACCATCGGGAAAAATTATTTGCGAATCAACAGATGGGACGCTGTAAATCATTAGCGTACCAATTGCTGTATCATTTCTTGTAATACCCGCATCAGTATGAAATGCTAAGGAAAGATCCATCGGAATTCCTAAACCTTTTTCATCAGGTTTACGATTTGGACCAAAGGGTGCGCCGTATAAATAATTTCCGTATTCTGCTCGCGATTGATAGTCATCTTTATAATCATCTAAATTATTGTTGAGATTGTAAGTCAATGTATCAGGCATACCAGCATACTGCATCCAGTAACGAGAACCTTCTGCAAACTTTGGTTTGCCGCTTGTTGTACCTTCACGTTCAACTATTCCCATTCCGCCGCCGAATCTAACAGCATCAGCGGAAACAATTTTATTTTCATCCTTGCTCTGATTAGAAAGTACAACACCCTGCAATTTTTTATTTCCTTTATCAAACTTAAAAGTTCCAAGATAAATCCAGGTACCGCCGCCAATAGTTTGATTTACAAGAAATTCAGTTTCGCCCCCACTGTGTATAATTTTATAATGTGCATCAGTTACATTGCTATCAGAAGCGGAATAAGAAATGTAAACGGCGTATTTTCCTGTTTGTGGAATATCAGGCAGCCAGCTTGCGGATGCAAGCGGATTGATCATTGATTTTGTATAACGACTTGTACCCTGTTTAAAAGGATTTTCTCCTTCTTTTATTGTTGAATTTTTTAATGCAAAACCTTTTTGAGATGATGTTTTCCAGAAACCTTTTTCAGAAAACAATTTTTCCTGATAAGAATCCTTACTACCAAAATCATTATCAACTACTACTTCGTTCAATTGTATATCACGCTCGCGAGGAACGAATACGTTTGCGCCCGCATTTTCAAGCATCGGAATTAAGTATGGAATTGTAAATGCAGTCGGTCCTAAATCTTCGACCGTTTGGAATAATCTTGCGCGCTGCCACATCCAGCGTTTTTCTTTATTGTTGTAATACCATCCGTGGCTATGCCATAGCAAAATATTTTTACCGAATAATCCATTAGTAACATTTGCTGGTTTACTTACATTCTGAACTATTGGAACTCTTGCATTTTTTTTAATCGGTAGTTTTGAAGTATCAATATTTGTTTTATCTTTTTTATAATAATTTGGAATTAAATTTTCGATCGGGTAGCCAATAGAACTGATATTAAAATTATAATCGTGAAAACTTGGTCCATAAAAATCTTCTATTGATTCATAAATCTTTTTTACGTTTTCATCACGCAAAGGAATAACAGCAAAATTATTATTAAAGCTGATAGAAATAGATTTATTTAAAGTATCCATTGAAACAGATTCTATTTTTGTATTCCTCGGAAGTTTTAAATTCAGGTTTAATGAATCAATGCTTTCTAAAATCAAATCTGTTTTGTAATTAAACTCATCATTCAAAGAGATTTCTTCAACAGTTGAGCATTTGATAAAAAGTAATGAGGTAACAATGAGGAAAGAAATAGATTTTTTTTTCATAACATATCTCTAATCTGGATTAATTCTTTTGGTAAAAATGTAAAATCAAAAAAACTTTTACATGATTAATAAAAAAGCCCCTTCCTTTTTCGGGAAGGGGTTTTAAGTCAAAAACTTATTTTTTTATTTCATCAAAATCATTTTCTTTGATGAAGAAAAATCATTTACTCTAATTGTGTATAAATATATTCCACTTGATAAACCCGAAGCATCGAATCGCACATCATAACTTCCGGGACTCATGTATTCATCAATTACCACAGCAACTTGCTGCCCGAGTAAATTATAAATTCTTAATGTTGTTAATCCTGCCTGCGGAATACTAAATCTAAAATTAGTAGCTGGGTTAAACGGATTCGGATAATTTTGATCCAATGCATATTGATCAGGCATCAAAGATTCACCATCAACACCTAAAGGATTAACAGTTTTAAATCTCCAGACTTCTGACCAATTACTTATTCCAAATGTATTATGTGCTCTAACTTTCCAGAAATGAAATGTATTAATATTTAATCCATTTACAGTATAGCTCGTATCAGAAATTCCTTGAGCATCAACGACTATTGAATTGGTTGCAAAATTAGCACTACGAGCTAATATAAAATCATAAGAAACAGCCGTTGGTGATGAATGCCAGTAAAGAATAGTATCCACAGGGATATAGCCAGTATTGTTTAATGGATAAGCAAGCAAAGGAGTAATTGGAAATCCTGTAATAAAACTGAACGCATTAGAAAAATTGCTTGTACCGCCAGCATTGGTTGAACTGACTCTCCAATAATATTGCTGCTGTCCTTCTAATCCGGTAATAACTTTAAATGTGTCGGCAAGTCCGTTTTGATTTAGAAAAATTCCTGAAGCAAATGCAGGATCGGTAGCAATCTGTAATCTGTATGAAGAAGCTAATTGCGGATAATTCCATTTTAATATTACTGTATCTTCAATATTTACTGCGTTGTTATTTGGAAATGCTAAATCAGGAACAGGCGGCGGATTAACTTGTAAAACGCTGCTCATCGTGCTTTCATTAAAATTTCTATCCAATGATGTGACAACAAAATAATACGGACCAGATGGTGTTGGAGGTTCACCGGGAATACTTTGACGAGAACCTTCTACATTAAAAATATTTGCCGCATTCTCTAAATCTGCTGGTTGGATATTTGAATGATCAAATCTGTAAACAACATACCGATTTGCACTATCACCATCACTAGCAACTTGCGGAAGATCCCACAGCAATCCTGCTTGTCCGTTTGCTAATCTTTCAAATGTTAAATTCTGAATTGGATTTGGGGGTACAACATCCTTCCAACTCATTATCGGAAGTAATGCTGGATAACGATATAAATCATTTTTAAGACTGTCATAAAACCCTAATGGATTTGCTAATGTAGATGTAGTATTATAAAGTACACTCCCTTGACAATCGTTATCAGTTCTATTTAAACGGATTTGTCTAGGTAACTCTGTAGCATTAAAAGGATTATTAATTCTATAAACTGCGTGTCCAACATACATGTGCCTATCATTTGCGCCTGCAGAATCAGGCCACCAAGGCATAAGTTTAGCATAATCCTGTCCCCCGCCAAAAGCCCAATACAACTGCGGATTAATGTAATCTATCGATCTATCATGCAACCAAGTCATAGCATCACAATAAATTGAATTGTAATTATCGTTGCCAATGATTCCTGGTGGAACACCATTTCTCCAAATACCTCGTGGACTTATACCCCATTTAATCCAGGGTTTTACAGCGTACAAACTATCGTTTATTTGTTTGATTAAAATATTTATGTTATCTCTTCGCCAATCTGCTAAATTGGTAAAACCGCGTGGATATGCGGCAAACGTTGTAGCATCTTGGTTGGTAATTCCTTCAACATAAAAATAATCATCA
>JBDTRQ010000152.1:0-1745 GCA_039931535.1 Ignavibacteriota bacterium | reverse complement strand
TCAATTGCAATTGCAGAGCACCATCTAATGTTTTCATTTTCATCCTGCAATGATTTAATTAAATAATTAACTGCGGGTTCGCCAATATTAACTAATTCATTTATTGCATCACCGTTTGCCCAGGGGTTTTTATCGCCAAATTTTTCTATTAATTCAAGAATCTTTTTTGTATCAGTTTTTATATTCTCTTGCGAAATTAAATTTCCAAATGAAAAAAGAAATATGAAAAGTACTAATAAAGATATTTTATGTAAGTAAATCATTTTATTGGATAAATCTTTTTACAGTTTATAATATCACTAATTTTGGTGGTTGAATTGAATTCCGCCGGCAGTAACTACAACATCGTAACCGCCACTAATAATCTCTGCAAAATCATATTCGAGTTTTCTGGCTTTGTTTCCGCCTCCTGCTAATCCTGTTAAATCATCTCGCTTAAAATATAGTTTTGATAAACCAATTTTTTCAGCTAATCGTGGAGCTTCTTCCAAAGGCGTTGGAAGATAAGCAAATTTTATTGTTGGAATTTTATCAAGATTATTTTTCATATTAATTATTCTATCGTTTCAATTGTTTGATGATAAACAACTCCTCTCTTCTTCAATTCTTTTAACACAAATTTAACACAAATGTGTTTCTGTCCAATATATTCAGGTGGACAAATCCCTTTTCTATCAAACAAACCATTTGCCATTAATCTTAAAACTGTTGTTGTAGTATAACCAGTTGCTCTTGCCATTGAGTGCGTATTGGTCTTTTCATCGTGATGATCTAACAAATTATATGTATAACGAATTTTTTTGTTGTTCTTTTCACCCTCAATAATAATTCTCATAACCGTAAATTCTTTATCACCATCTTTCAATTCCCACATAGGAAATAAAAGTTTGGATGTAAAATCAACAGGTTTAAGTTTGATTCCATTGATTTGAATTTCATTCTGACTAAAAAAACCAGACTCACGAAGCAAGAGCATTTTATCAATGTGCCCCGGATAGCGAAGAGTTTTCTCTTTCATATTCGGCGCATTCAAAGTATCTGCAAGAGTTCTTAACCCATCGCTGTTAAATGCTTCGAGCGTTCCAACTTTATCAAAATTAATAAATTCCGGATCTGATAAAGCGGGACGAATAACAAGCTTTCCGTTTTCAATATACCTTGCTGGGCGTGTGTATTCCTCAATTACATCGATGGGTGAAAATCCCGCTTTGTATTCATACGGATATTCACGCACAACTGGCAAGCCGCTAACGTAGATTAATATTTTATCAGTTTTATCTAAGATCGAATTAACATATCCACATAGAAGATTGCTCATTCCAGGAGCAACGCCACAATCAACAACTGCGGTTACATTATTTTGTTTTGCAAGTTCATCAAGTTCAAAGGGATTTTCCGGAAAGAATGCAATATCAACAACATTTATTTTTGCTTTAATAATTTCTTTAAGTGTATTAAATCCCATAAAACCGGGGACAGCATTTAACACAATGTCATATTTTTTAAGCAGTGGTTTTAATTCTTTTAAATTTGAAATGTCTTTTACGATTTTTTTGATAGGAAATTCAGCAGGGATTTTGTTAAGATTTTTTTTGCTCAGGTCAGCAACGGTAACATCAAACAATTTATCTTTTGCTAAATCGACTGCCATTGGGCGGCCGATAAGTCCTGAACCTAAAACAAGCACTTTCATTTTCTTCTCCAAATATATTTTAAATGATTACAACATTTTTTGTTGAGTTAAT
>JBDTRQ010000151.1:0-4187 GCA_039931535.1 Ignavibacteriota bacterium | reverse complement strand
GATCCCCGTCGCTCGCTCTGATTTTTTTTAAATAACTAACAAAAATTCAAGATCTAAATGGAATTTCAGTTTAGAACGCTCAAAGAGATAATGATCTTTTATGCTGCAAAAATTCCAAAATATAATTAAAATCCTCAATTGCAATAATAATCCTAAAGATTGCAAGAATTTTCCTAACACACAGGTAATTAAAATAATAAGTTAGCGACCTAGAAAAACAATATTTTGAAAATGATTTCTAGTAACATTTCATATTGTTCACTTTTTAGGTTAATAGGATCATTTAATAAGCAAAATCATTTATAGTGTTATTTAATTAACTATTTCATCAATTTAAGGAGGCAACCTTATGAAACAAAAAGTGTTTATTGCAATTCCCATTGCAATGATAATAGTGTTGGTTTTTACACAAATAAACTGCTCAGGTAAAGAAGAAAACAAACCATTAACTCAACAAGAATTAATAGCTCGCGGAAAGTATATCGTAAATACAGGTGGCTGTGATGATTGCCATACCCCAAAGGTCTTCACTCCAGCTGGACCAGTTCCTGATACAACAAGGCGATTAATGGGTTTTCCGCAAGGAGAAATACTTCCAGCTCTTGATGTTAAATATGTTGCTCCAGGTAATTGGGTCGCAACAGAAGGCAACTTGTCGGCTTGGGTTGGTCCTTGGGGAATTTCCTATGCAGCTAATTTAACGCCGGATAATGCAACAGGAATTGGAGCTCTAACAGAAGAAATGTTTATTAAATCCCTTAGAGAAGGAAAGTTTATGGGTGTTGGTAGACCATTACTTCCGCCAATGCCATGGCAAACAATAGGACAAATGACCGACCAGGATTTGAAATCAGTATATGCATTTTTAAAGACACTTAAACCAATACACAATGAGATACCCCAGCCAACTACACCTGATAAAATGAAGGAAATGTTAGCAGGTAAATAATTAATAATTTTATAATCTTAATACTAACCTTGTAAAAAGGAGGCAATATGTATTTGATTCGAGATATATTTCAATGCAAACCGGGTAAGGCAAAAGAACTAGTAAAAAAATTCAAACAAACCGTACCCTTTATGCAAGAGCAGCACTTAAAGAATGTTAAAATAATGACTGATGTTGCTGCAGATTATTGGACCGTTGTTCTTGAAGGAGAAGTAAACACTCTAGCGGAATTTGAAAACCACAAAGGTTTTACTTCTCAGCCAAAGGTAAAAGAAATAATGGCAGGATATATGGATTTGGTTGAAGGCGGTAAAAGAGAAATCTTTCAGATAGAATAACTAATCATACCTCTATCAATGAAAGTTGGTAGGGGTTTTTATTTGAATTATAATCTTCAAAAAAAATCTGTTTCTATTTAAAGTTTAAATAGTGATATTATAAAATATACGTTCCTCTTAAGGAAAGGTTTATAGCCTAATTCGCTATCCCTCCTTGATTCTGATTTATCATATCACCTTAAGCATATATGAAGTTCTTAAAGGCAAGTTCTTTTTATGCATAATAATAAAATCAGCTTCAGTTATCACTAAGTGATTTTATTGAACAAGTTTATAAACAGTTTCCAAACTATTTCTTTTAGGAAAAAATAAAATGGAATTACAGCTTGAAACAATTCGCGAACAGCAAAAAGCATCATGGAATAAATTTTCTCCCGGCTGGAAAAAGTGGGACGATCTTACTATGGATTTTCTAAAGCCGATGGGTGATGAGATTATAAGACTGCTCAAACCAGATAGTGATGAAGTGATTCTGGATGTCGCAGGGGGAACGGGTGAACCTGGATTAACAATTGCATCAATGATAAACGGAGGTAAAGTTTTTATTACTGACATTGCAGAAGGAATGCTAGAGATTGCTAAAGAAAATGCAATGCTAAGAGGAATTAAAAACATTGAAACTCATGCGTGCGATGTTTGCGAACTTCCATTTGATGATGGTACATTTGATGCAATAAGCTGTCGTAAGGGATTTATGTTCTTTCCGGATATGTTGTTAGCTGCTAAAGAAATGGTGCGTGTTCTAAAACCGGGTGGAAGAGTCTCGGCATCCGTCTGGGATGGTCCGAAAAAGAATTTCTGGGTTACAGCAATTATGGGAACGATCAGCAGAAATATGGAATTATCACCGCCACCAGCTGGTTCACCCGGAATGTTTCGCTGTGCTGAGGATGGCTTAATGTCTGAATTATTCTTACAGGCGGGTTTGAAGAATATTCATCAAAATGAAATTACTGGAAAGTTAAATATTAAGACAACGGATGCTTATTGGAATTTTATGACTGAGGTTGTTGCACCTATTGTTGCTGTACTTAGCAATACAGATGATGACATGAAAGAAAAAATAAAGACAGAAGTTTATAATGTTGTTAATGAAAAATATCCTGATGGAAACGTTATAATGGACTCAAGCGCTATTGTAATCTATGGTGAGAATTAATAAATATAATTCACAGTTATAATTAACAATTATATCAATCAACAATTGGGCGGCTTTATAAGACAATTACTATGATTTTTTTACAAAGAAGTTTTCAAGTGGAATATTTTTAAAAGATTATGGACCAGTTCTTTTTTAGAAAGTAACAGTACTAAATTTCTTAAATGTTATCAATCAATACTTTAGAGTAATGATCAGGGATTGTAACTAAATGAACAACAATAAAAGGAAGGAACGCTATGAAAGAGAAAATTGATATTGCCGGTTTAACAAATGGGTTCAAAGGGCAAATAATTCAGCCCAGTGATAGTAATTATGATAAGTCCAGAAAAATATGGAATGCAATGATAGATAAAAAACCTGCGCTTATTGTTCAGGTTGCTAATGCCGATGATGTTTCAGCCACGATAAAATTTGCTGTTGCAAATAAACTTGATATTACTATACGAGGCGCGGGACATAATATTGCCGGCAATTGTATTTGCGATGGAGGATTGATGATCGATTTTTCGGCTATGAAAAAAACACGGGTCGATACAGAAAAAAAGACAGCATTCGTTGAACCTGGTGCAACGTTAAAAGATTTCGATGCTGAGACACAGAAACATGGATTGGCTACACCTGTTGGTATCAATTCTACAACTGGTATTGCTGGTTTAACTCTTGGCGGCGGATTTGGATGGCTAACACGAAAATATGGATTTACTATCGACAATTTATTATCTGCAGAGGTTGTAACTGTCGAAGGAAAAAAACTTAGAGCAAGTGAAAATGAAAATGCCGACCTATTCTGGGCAATAAGAGGAGGCGGTGGTAATTTCGGGGTAATAACAGAGTTTGAGTTTAAACTCCATCCAGTCGGTCCAGAAATATTAGCGGGTTTGGTAGTATTTCCACTTAATCAAGCAAAGGCTATCCTGAAACAATACAGAGATTTTATTCAAACTACTCCTCCTGAATTTAATGTATGGGTTGTAATGCGTAAAGCGCCTCCATTGCCATTTCTTCCCGAAGAAGTTCACGGTAACGAGGTAATTGTGTTGGCTATTGCTGTCATTGCTGACTTAGAGCAAAATGGGAAATTGATTGATTCGCTGCGTGGATTTGGTCAGCCAGTTGGTGAGCATATTGGGCGTCAGCCATATGTTAACTGGCAGCAGGCATTTGATCCATTACTTACACCAGGTTCAAGAAATTATTGGAAGAGCCATAATTTTACAGAGTTAAAAGATGATGCACTGGATTTAATGGTTGAGTATGCAGGCAAATTACCATCACCCCATTGCGAAATATTTATAGGCTACCTTGAAGGAAAATTTAATACCATCCCGGCGAACTCGATGGCTTATCCTAATAGAGATCTTAAGTTTATCTTAAATGTTCACGGCAGGTGGGATGATGCAAAGCAGGACGAAGAGGGAATTGGTTGGGCGCAGGAATTATTTACTGCTACTTCGAAATATGCTTCTGCTGGTGCGTACGTTAATTTTATGACTGAAGATGAACAGGATAGGGTTTCAAAAGCATACGGACCAAATCACGATCGGCTTGTTCAGATTAAGAAAAAGTACGACCCGGATAATTTGTTAAGACATAATCAGAACATAAAACCAAGTGCATAAAGACAATTGAGAAACTCGATACTATTTCCCCTGCTTGTGTATATAGGCAGGGGATATTAGAAGAGTGTCTCGTCCTGAAAAAAGTTGACTACAATCAAAAATAAATCAGGAAAGCAGCT
>JBDTRQ010000150.1:0-5134 GCA_039931535.1 Ignavibacteriota bacterium | reverse complement strand
CTAAGTCTTTTAATAACTGTTCAAAACCAAAGTTATTAATTCTTTTTTCCACAACAGAATCCAATCGATCTGCTTCTTCAGCATCATAAAAATGCGACATATCAGAACTTGCAACAATTAGCGTTTCAGCATTTACAACAAGTGAAATCTTTTCTGCAAGCTCATCCACAAACATTTTATTCTGATCGCCCATAACGATTGGAACTATTTTAAAATCTTTTAAAACTGTTTGCAAAAAAGGAATTTGGACTTCAAGCGCATGCTCTTTGCGATGTCCTTGAATTCCGCGAAATATTATTTTGCTGCCTTCAACCAATTTATCAGTCATCGCTTGATCAATCTCAACTATTCCCAGTGGAGTTTCATAAGCATCGCCATCAAAGATTGATATTCCCGGAAAATATTCTGCATGGCTTGGAGAAATTACAATTACTGTTTTATAAGATTTATCTTTTAAAAGATTATAAGCATAAGCTGCAGTTTTTCCAGAATAGATGTATCCAGCATGAGGCGAAACTATTCCAAATATTTTATCAAATGATTTTTCAGATTTTGCTGATTGAAGAAGCAATGAAATATCTTTTTGTAGTTTATCTTTTTCAGCAGGATAAAAATATCCCGCAACTTGCTGATGTCTTATTTTCATTTTACTTGTCCGTTTCTATTTCGGAAAATATTTCAGCAGTAAATATTTTTATTTTTAACATCTTTTCTTTCCAATAATCCCTGTAAAATCCTGATTTGTTGCAAAGTGCTGAAAGGAATTGTTCACTATCCATTTTATGTTCTGTTGCAACTTGCGGCAGCAGTAAACCTCCGCTGCCTTCGTCAAGATACAAACCGTGAGTGCCAATAATTATTTCATCATAACTTTTTATCGGAACAAATTCTGAAAGAATGAAAATTAATGCCGGAACGCCTAATTCTTCAGAAACAGATGCGAATGGATATTTCAATTTTAATTTTATCCAACTCAGATTTTTTTAATGCAGAAAATCTTGGATCATTTACAGCGGCATGAATAGCTGCTAAACAGATTGTTTCAAATAGCGGCTCTCTTCCAATTATGTATCCAATACATCCCCGCAGTTCTTTATTAATTGTTAATGTAACGAACGCACCAAGGTTTTTCTTTAGCAAAGGAAAATTAGAATAATCAGGTTGTTCCCGTTCTTTACCATCAAATAAAGAACTGATTGACTGACGTGCAGCTTTGAGGAGAATGTTTTTTTCTTCTTGTGATATTTTCATTTTGTACTTTTACGTAATCACGAGTGGAGCGAAGTGATCTACTATAAGGCAGATTGCTTCATCCTAATCGGATTCGCAATGACTTTTTATTCAATGATTTTATAAACCAGCAGCTTTGTTTTATCAACAATCAAAAATAGAAATTCATTTTTAACAAAAAATGATTCCGGCATTAAACTGCTTAAACTTTTATCTAATATTTCTTTTAATATAATTTTGTTTTTTGATAAATCGACAACTACAAAAATATTGTTTATAGTATTTGATTTTGAAACCTCGTGATAACTAAATAACAACAAATCTTTAAACTTTAAATAACTGATTTCACCTTTAATAACATTTTTGGTTAAAACATTTGATAAATAATTTTGCCCTTCATTTTCAACCGGACTGTTTCGATTAAAATATTCCGGGAAAAAGTAATTCTGTTCATAAAATTCTTCTTCGGATTTTTCTTTTAAATTATTTATTGTTAAAGCATCATTACCCATATCCTCAATAACATTTCCCGTTAAGTAATCTAAAGCAAAAAATACACGCGATTCAAATCTCTGCTGATAACAGTAAACTTTGCCATCAAAAACAAAAGCGAAAACATAACTATCATTTAGCCACAGTATAGTTTGCGATTTAATATCAAATGCAATTATGCTTTTATGAGCAGGCATATCAGGCTTGCCATAAGCATGAAAGAAAATTATATCATTGTAAATTGATTCAATGCCAATCCAGCTTTTTTCATCAAGCTGAAAATCTTTAAAATTCTTTTTGCCAGATTCAATTTCCAAACAATTAAAAAATACTTCTTTGGTGCTCGCATCTCTTTCTTCAATTACAAGTTTTTTATTTGCCGTTGGAAGAATACGCCAAATTTGTTTTTTGTTATCGTGCTTGTATAGGTTTTTTAGTTTCATTTTTTAATTCTCTATTGCCACGACCTTGAGGTCGTGGAGAAATACAAATAAATTATAGGCTTCAGCCCAAATTTTTCTTTGACTAAAGACAATTTTAATAACAAGGTCGTCATCCTGAGCGGAGACGAAGGATGACAATTTTAAAATAGAAGTCACACTTCGACTTCGCTCAGTGTGACAACTGTTTTACAATTTATTGTAAAGGTTCAAACCGTGCTGTAAAATGCCTCAGCATAGGTGCTTCGTAAGTAAATTTATATCCTTTTAACTTATCGCGATTTTTATACACTTCAATTATAACTTCCAGTAAATAATCAATATGACTTTGTGTGTAAACCCTGCGCGGAATTGCCATACGAACAAGTTCCATAATTGCAGGAATTGGCTTTCCGTCTTTATCATTCTTACCAAACATCACACTTCCAATTTCCACAGAGCGAACTCCACCTTCAAGATAAAGTTCGCAAACAATTGATTGTCCGGGAAAATGATGCGCCGGAATATTAGGTAAAAATCTTTTTGCATCAATATAAATTGCATGTCCGCCTGGCGGTTCAATAATAGGAACGCCGGCAGCGATTAATCTTTCTCCAAGATATTCGATACTTCGAATTCTATACTGTAAATAATGCTCATCTACAATTTCTAATAAACCCTGCGCAACTGCTTCAAGATCACGCCCCGCAAGTCCGCCGTAAGTTGGAAAACCCTCTGTAACGATCAAAAGATTTCTGCAATTCAATGCTAAGGTCTCATCATTCAAAGCTAAAAATCCGCCGATATTTACAAGCGCATCTTTCTTTGCACTCATTGTTGCTCCATCAGCATAAGAAAACATTTCCTGTGCAATTTCAAGCGGAGTTTTATTTTCATATCCTTTTTCTCGCAGCTTAATGAAATAAGCATTTTCAGCGAAGCGGCAGGCATCAAGAAAAAGTGGAATCCCATATTTTTTACAAACTGCTTTTACATCTTTTATGTTCTGCATCGAAACTGGCTGACCACCTCCAGAATTATTCGTAATTGTTATCATACAAAGCGGAATATTTTCAGCGCCTTTTTCTTTAATAAAGGCTTCAAGTTTTTCAACATCCATATTTCCTTTAAAATCTGCGCGAATTTCCGGATGCTTTCCCACTTCAACTAACAAATCAACAGCTTCTGCCCCGCTAAACTCAACATTAGCACGAGTTGTATCAAAGTGTGTGTTGTTTGGAAAATATTTTCCGGCACCACCAACTATTGAGAATAATATTTTCTCCGCTGCTCTACCCTGATGAGTTGGAATTATATATTTCATATTCGTGATACTTTTTATCACGGCTTCAAATCGATAAAAACTTTTTGAACCTGCATAAGATTCATCACCTTCCATAATCCCTGCCCACTGTTTTGCACTCATTGCAGAAGTTCCGCTGTCCGTAAGTAAATCAATCAACACATCATCCGCAGGAAGAAGAAATGGATTATATCCGGCCTCTTTAAGCAGAACTTCTCTTTCCTCGCGTGTTGTAAATCTTATTGGTTCAACGGATTTTATTTTGAATGGTTCGATGATGGTTTTTGGTTTCATAGTTTATCCATAAAAAGTATTAATAGATTTTTTTTCTGTTCAAATTTACAAAAAGATGCTTCTTAAATCTCATCAATTTTTAAAGATTCTTATTGCCTTTTGCGTAAATGATAAATAGTTTTCGATAGTGTCATTTCAAAATAAACTCAGGAGAAGTAATGGAAACTGAAGATACAATTCAATCCGAACAACCACCAAATGAAATTGAGGAACTTTCACTCACCGATAAAATTGTTGGAGTTATTTCAGAACCATCAAAACTATTTTCTAAATTAGCTTTTCAAAGCACAAAAGTAACAGATTGGTTACTTCCGCTCTTTGCAATGATAATCGTTGCTATCATTGGTACTTTTATTTATATGTCTAATCCGGAAATAAAATTAGAGATGCAGCAGCAGCAGCAAAAAGCAATGCAGGAACAGTTTGATAAAATGGTTGAAATCGGACAACTTTCACGTGAAGAAGCCGACGAACGAATGGATAAAACGATGGAGATGATGGGTAATTCCGGTATGATGCAAATTTTTTCTTCAATCGGGATACTTGTAATGATGCTGCTTTGGTTTTTTATTTTTACAACTGTTGGTTTTTTAATTGCCAAGTTTGCATTTAAAGGTGATGGAACATACACGCAGGCAATGAGCGCAATGGGTTTACCGTTTTACATTTCTGTTCTGCAAAGTATAATTTTAATTATTCTTGGATTACTCATGGGTAAAATGCTAACGGGGCTAAATCCTACAGCATTATTGGGAATGGATATTAAAACCTTGCCGGGATTTTTGCTAAGCAGATTAGATGTGTTTTCAATTTGGTTTTATGTTGTTGTTGGAATTGCGTTTGCAAAAATGTTTAAATCCGATAATGTGAAAAAATATATTTTTACATCAGTTGGAATATGGCTTTTATTTATGTTTGTTATTTATGGATTAGGAAAAGTTGTACCGCAAATAGGCAATATGATTAGATAATTATCACTTAATCCTTCGAGGTTTTTAGAACCTCGAAGGATTTGCTACACACTGATTGATTTCACTTTTCAAGTTCCCAATCCCACGCACCAAAAAACAAACCAAGCGGAGAAAAACCGATATTTTTTATTCGCTTGTTGTACGCGATTATATCATCTGACCAAAATAATATAGTCACCGGTTCATTTTCTTTAAATATTTTATTAATATTTTTATAGATAGGAATTTTTTCTGATTCCTCTTGCGATGGTTTTACTTGGTTTAATAATTTTTCAAGTTCGTAATTTGTAAAACTTGAAAAGTTTAGCATACCTTTATCAGGATCGGAACTCCAATTGCTGTATAAATTAAGCGGGATTTCAATACCCCATCCGGCAATCCAGGCATCATACTTTCTGGAAAGTAATCCATCCACAAATTCATTT
>JBDTRQ010000149.1:0-2272 GCA_039931535.1 Ignavibacteriota bacterium | reverse complement strand
CCTGACCAGCTCGCTGCCAATCATAAATTCCAGTTCGGCTATTGATTTTTCATGTTCCATCAGTATTTCCGCTGTTTGCATTTCATAATCGAGCAGCATGGCCAGGCTTTCCTGCAAAGCAAGATAAAAGAAATGCGGAGGCAGATCTTGTTTTAAAAATGCTTCTATAATTGGTCTTGTATAATTATTTTCTTTAGCCCTGTTTATCGCCAGCTTTAATCTTTGTGAAGATTTCCATTTATTAATAAAGGTCTTAACTTCGCTTACAAAATTATCAGGCATATTAATTTCACACTCACCAAATAACCTTGCCATTTTAAGTATAAGTCTATCTTCCTCGCTTAAATCATAAACATCCAACTCGCCAACATATTTATCATATATCTTCTGCATTCGGTCATAATCATCCTTCATCTTTTCAATTGTCTGTTCTACTTCTTTATTCCCGGTATTTTCAACCACAGTGGATAACTTAGAAAGCTGCACATCTATTGATTTCATCTGATAAAAGATTGACTCGGCTAATTCTTTTTGTTCACCAGCCTTAATGTGTTGATAAACGGCATAAGCAGTTATAATAAGACTAATGAAAACAATAACAGAAATGATTAATAAATATTTGTTTGATTGTTTTTTCTTAACAACTTTAAACGCTTGCTGGATCATTCTTGTATGATCACCAGCATTTGGATTATTTCCCGCCTCCTTAAAATAACGATCGATGTAACTTGCTAAATTTCCATCAACTTTGGACCCGCCAACACTACCTGAATCTGTGTCTGAAATTAAATCGAGAATGATTATCGGTCCATTTTTCCCTAATTCAAGTTTAACTGGATCAGATAAAATTAAATGATTTATCTTCTTTCCATCCAAGTAAGTACCATTGCTGCTAAACAAATCGGCAACCCACCATTTGCCTTCTTTAAAAGATACTTCAATATGATCGCGGCTAACTAATCCGTCGTCGATCTTTACAGCACAAGGATCCACTCGTCCAATACGAAAAGTTTCTTTAAAAAAATATTCTTTTTTTGCTGACTCTCCTTTTTCAATAATTAGATGAACGACCGGTCTGTTAAGTTCTACTTTTAGTGATTGAAGTTGAGAGCTCATATTGATGATGACGGCAATATTATTAATCTGTTTATAATAAACTTCTACTAAGTATTATTTTAGTGGTGGATTTAAACTTAACATCATTCTAACTATCGCAGGTCCTATCGTCTGTCTTGTTTTTTTTGTAAACGAGGCTGTCATTTTATAAGCTACTTTTTCAATGATCGCAAATATCTGGTGTTGATAAATCCTAAGATCATCAGTCGGATACCAGGAGAATATTGCTTCATAAGCTGGAGTACCATTTGCTAATTTAGTTTCCCCTTTTTTCAGTAATGTACAACCTTTTAATTCTTCTTCAAGTGATTTAATCTGCCATTCTGCAAAATCTTCAAGTGTTTCATATTCTGTTTCTTTATCCACATTAATAATTATATTATGCTGAATTCCATCAGTAACCGGACCGATAAGTGTATAAATAGTTTTATCTTCCCAGTCTTCTAACTGGTTAACGGTAAAACCATTTCCCTGGTAAAGTATTGTTTTGTCTTTTACCTGGGGAGTCTTAGAAGGTTTTTGAGTTCCCTGTTTTTGTGCAGGCTTTTGCGAAGGCTGCTCTTTTTGCTCAGGCTTTTTTTCCTCTTCCTCTTTTTTAGGAGGTTGGTTCTGAAACTGTTTATAGTATTCTGGTATATCCATTGTTTTCTTAAATAATAATAATTTTAACTAATACCTTCACTTCTAAAATATGATTCAGTTCCCACTCGTACATCACTCATTCTAAATGTATTGACTGGTTCAGGATTTATGTTATCAAATAATTTTGCAACTATTTTAAGTGTATAAGTATCATTCTGCGGTGGAGGTGGAATTATAATACTGTAATTACTATTATTATTGCTTATTCTATTACTTTGTCGTGTCCATGTTCCTCCGTCATCTTTGGACCATAATATCTGACAAGTGTAACCTATTGCTTCTGTAGTGCCAATAGTAATATTAACCTGCCCATTACTTGTATATTTCAAGTAACCATCCCTTAAGTACATAAAGTAATTACGATCCAAAGTCATAGTTCTTATCAATGCTTGAATTGGTGGAAAATTCAATGGATCGATTTGAGCCCTTATCTCCATTGTACCATCCCGATCCGGATCAAGTTGACTATAAATTGCATAATGAGCATTCTGAGTGCGTAGATTTATTCCACTTC
>JBDTRQ010000148.1:0-6503 GCA_039931535.1 Ignavibacteriota bacterium | reverse complement strand
ATTGATGTTGTAAAAAGACCAACCGGCGGCAGAGCTATTCTTCATTCACAGGAACTAACGTATTCCGTAATTTATCCGATTGATGCCGCGGCATCTGCAAAAAATATTTATAATGAAATAAATCTTGCATTGCGAAAAGGTTTAATTAATTTTGATTCAGGATTGAACGCTATCGATTTAGAAAATACACAACCAAACTTTAAAGAATTTTATAAATCAGAAATTAGCTCAATATGTTTTGCGGTGTCTGCAAAAAGCGAATTGAATCTAAACGGGAAAAAAATAGTTGGCAGCGCACAAAGAAAATTAGGAAATGTAATACTTCAGCACGGATCAATTCTTTGCGGACAATATCATAAAAAAATAGTTGATTACCTTAATATCGCAGTTGAAAAAAGAAATGAAATGCTTCAAGAGATTTCATCAACAACAATAGACTTAAAATCTGCACTGAATATCGAAATAGATTATGCTAAATTAAACTCGTCAATTCTTAATGGATTTAAAGAACATTTTGATTCTGATTTTGAAGAGATTGATCACGAGTATTTAAAAAACAAAATGACAGCGTGATATTTTTTTATTGAAATTCTTTCTAATAGCAAATCACAAATAAGCAAGTTTAATATATAGTGTTTATCAAAATAAAATATTTCACATCGATTATACTTTTTGTTTCATCAATATCTATCGCTCAAATTGAATCGCAGCTTTTTCTTGAAGGCGCAAAAATTACAGACATCAAACAAGAAGGAACATCAATTTGGGTGGCTACTTATGGGCAGGGTATTTATCAATATTCAATTACAGATGGTAAATGGACAAACTACTCCAGCAAAAGTTCCACATTGGATAATGATCTCTTTCACTGTGTTGCCGCAAGTAAAGATTATGTTTGGGCGGGTGCTAATGAAGGTTTGTTTATCTATTCTAAAAAAACTAAAAAATGGACTAAAAGAAAATTTGCACAGGGTGGAGAGTTTGGAAATTGGATACGAAGTTTAAATTTTGATGAAAAGAAAAACAGGCTGTGGATCGGCAGATTTAGAAACATTACAGTTTTTGATCTTAAAGCAAACAGATTTACTGATTACAACCGTGTGATAAATAGCGATGAAAAAACGAATAACTTTAATGCGATTGTCTTTGATGGCGACAGTGCAATTTGGTTTGGCGTTGAATCCGGTGTGCATAAATTTGATAACAAGAAAAAAGTTGATGATAAAAATGCTTGGAGTTATTTTAAAAACAGCGGCAGATTTTTTAACGAAGATGGAAATTCAGTTTCAGTTTCTGATTTTGCTTTTACAAAAAATGAAGTTTGGTTTGGTACCGATGAATTTGTAACTAAAGAACAGCCGGAATATAATCCTGGTGGAATATATGTTTGGGATAGAAAACTTAAATGGGATAGAATATCAAAAGCAAACGGGCTTGGCGGTAATGGTGTTTACTGTTTGGCAGAAACCGGCAAATATATATGGGCTGGAGTTTATGAATTCAAAAAAAATGATAAAGAAGAATACGGCAAAGGTTTATACTTAATAAATCGTATTACAAAAAAAGTTGTACCCGTTGATCTTAACGAGTTAAAACTTACAACCTCAAACATACGCGCGCTCTACTTTGATGGTATAAATCTTTGGATAGGAAGCTCCGAAGGATTGATTAAATTAAAAATTGGTAATGAACTTGCACATCTGAAGAAATAGATCCTATTGTATCCGTTTTTTCCCCACTTTTTACCCACATTTTTTATAGTTATTTTTCACTCAAATTTATTAACTAATCTGGCTTATCAATGATTAAAATCTCTGAAAAAAGATTAATTCAGTTAAAAAATAATTTTAAAGAAAAACATATTGCTGTTATCGGCGATATGATGCTTGATATTTATTTCTGGGGCGATGTAAAACGAATATCGCCGGAAGCTCCTGTTCCTGTTTTAGAAGTTGAAAATGAATTCTATCGTTTTGGCGGAGCGGCAAACGTTGCATTAAATATTTCTGCGTTAAACGGAATTGCGGAACCAATTGGAATAATTGGTTACGATAACTTCGGAACAATTTTTAATTCTCTTTTATCGGAACAAAAAATTTCTCATCACGGGCTAATTGTAGATGAATCACGACCAACAACGGCAAAGACACGTGTAATCGCAGACAGTCAGCACATTGTTAGGATTGATAAAGAAAGCAAGGATACAATTAGTAAGGATATTCAAAATAAAATATTTGATTATGCAAAAAGTATCATCAAAAATTTGGATGGAATAATTCTGCAGGATTACAACAAAGGAGTTTTATCTTCTTCACTCATCAATCAGTTGATTGAACTTGCTAACAAGAATAAAAAACTTGTTACCGTTGATCCAAAGTTTAACAATTTTTATGAATACAAAAACGTAACGGTGTTTAAACCAAATAGAAAAGAAGCAGAAGATATACTTGGAATGAAAATTAAAACTGATGCTGATATTTCTTTTGCCGGAAATACTTTGCTTAAAAAACTAAATGCAAAAAATATTTTACTAACACTTGGCGAAGGCGGCATTGCAGTTTTTGAAAAAGGTAAACCGGAAAAACGTATGCCTACAAAAGCAAGGAAAGTTGCAGATGTTTCCGGTGCGGGTGATACAGTAATTTCTACTTTAACAATTGCGTTAGCAGCGGGCGCTAACATTTATGAAGCATCGTATCTTGCAAATTACGCAGGTGGAATTGTTTGCGAAGAAGTTGGAATTATTCCGATTGAACTTGATAAACTTTTTGATACTGTGGTGCAGGAAAATAAATGAATAACATAAAATCAAAAAGCGAAATGCTTTTAATAAGAAATCAACTTAAAGCAGAAGGTAAAAAAGTTGTTTTTACAAATGGATGCTTTGATTTAATTCATTCCGGTCACGTTGATTATCTTGTTAAAGCAAAAGAAATGGGTGATGTTTTAATATTAGCATTAAACTCCGACTCATCTATAAAAAGAATAAAAGGAAATAAGCGCCCAATACTAAATCAGGATGAGCGCGCATTTATAGTATCAAACCTAAAGCCGGTTGATTACGTTACATTTTTTGATGAAGATACTCCTGCTGAAATTATTAACGATTTAATTCCTGATGTTTTAGTAAAAGGCGCCGATTGGGCAATTGATAAAATTGTTGGAAGAGAAATTGTTGAAGCAAACGGCGGCGAGGTAAAAACAATTAAGTTTGTAAACGACCAGTCAACTTCAAACATCATAAAAATTATTAAAGAACGATATAAAGATTAGTGGACGAGAAACAGATACAGGCTGAAACCAAAAAGATTATTGGTAAAGGAAGGAAAGCACTGCGTTATGGTGTAAATATTTTTGTTTACACTTTTGTAGGCATCTTTATGCTGTTGATGATTTTCTTTGGAGTTTCTCAAACATCTTTTTTCAAAAATTGGCTGCGTGATACGGTTGTTGAAATTGTTAATGATGAGATACACGGTAAACTATCAATCGAACAAATTGATGGTACAATTTTTACATCGCTGCTTATTAAAAATGTTACTTTAACTTCTGTGGAAAATGATACTGTTGTTTCGGCAGGGAATATTGAATTACGCACAAGTCCGTTAAAAATACTTTTCAAAAATATTTATGTAAGAAAATTTGAACTAAAGAATGCAAAAATTCATCTTGTTGAAGAAAGCGACGGACAATTAAATTTACTTAAAATATTTCCGCCCTCTACAACACCCGAAGATACTACTACTTCGGAGTTTCCGTTTACAATTGAAGTCGCAGATTTTGCTCTTACCAATGTTGATTTTTCTATGCAGCGATATGATAAAGTTGGAAGCACGCAGTACTATCAAAGTTTATCTACAGATGATTTACGAATTAAGAATCTTAATGTTTCATTTAATGCTTTTGCAGATTTAAATAAATATACCTACAGACTAACCATTAATAATATTTCTTTTAATCCAAACTTTGATTTTTTTCAACTTCAGCATTTAAGCGGAAGCATTCTGCTTACTCCTAAGTTAGCAGGTATAAATAAGCTGCATTTAATTACAAGAGATTCTGATGTAGAACTAAGCGCCGCAATTTTGGGTATAGATTTCCTAACAGATTTTTCTATGGAAGAACTTGCGGCAGCACCGGTTCGATTGAGTTTATTATCTACAAAATTAAATGTTGATGACGTTACAACTTATGTTCCCGCAATGAAAATGTTTGAGGGAATAATCTCTACTGATCTGGAAGGTTCTGGAACATTTAATGAGTTATCACTTAAGAAGTTTATTATTAATTATAACAATACATCTCTTAAAGCAAAAGGTGTTCTTAAAAATTTATTAGATGCAGATAAGATGATTTTTGATGTAAGAGTGACCGATTCCTACATAGATCCATCTGATCCCAACAAATTTTTAAAGGATTTAGATTTACCTGAGTACATGGAATTCGGTGTATTTAGAATTGATACTCTGAATTATTACGGTGGACCTTTAGAATTTAAAACTACTTTTGCAATTAGAACTGATAAAGGGAATTTTAATGGTACTGCAGATATTGATTTACGTTCTTCAGAAATGAAATACGATGCAAATCTGATTACAAAAAATCTGGATATCGGTCCTTTCACATCTATTTCAACGGATATGAATTCTGAGATTAAAATCAGCGGTGTCGGATTTGATCCGCAAAAAATGAAATTAGATCTTTCTATGAATGCAGCGTCATCAAGGTTTGGAGAAAAATATTTTAAAGACTTGATTATCAATGCTAAAGCTGAAAATGGATTGATATCTGCTAATCTAGCGCTTCTATCAGATTCATCTTCTGCAAACTTAATTGCTAATATTGATTTTAAAAATCCAGATGATCCAACTTACGATATAAAAGGAAAAACAAAAGGAATTAATCTTGCAAAAATTCTAGGCAATCGATCGCTTGACTCAGAATTAAATCTATCACTTGATGTTAGCGGTCAAGGTTTTAATCCCGATAGTATGGATTTATTTCTAGTAACCGATATTCAGAACTCAAGATTCTTAGATTTTGATATTGATAGCACAAGATTGATTTTAGATTTGCGCAGAAACGATAACGGTAAAAAAATTGTAAACATAGTTTCTGATATTGCGGATTTTACGATCAGCGGAAATTTTTTAATCACTTCGCTGGGCGAGGTTCTATCACGAGAAGCTGATATTATAACAGCTTCAATTGATGATAAACTAAATCCTATATTTAAAAAAGATTCTTTGATTAATTCAAACTCACAAAATCTAATTGCTAAGAATTTAAGCTCTGTGCAGGATTTTGATTTGAACTATCTGCTGGATTTTAAAGAATCCTTGAATCTAACATTGGGAAAAAATCAGATAGAACTTAATGGACAGATGAATGGCTTTATGAAATCTATGAACGATTCATTATCTATTTCTCTTAACTCTGATTTTGATTACTTAAAATACCTGAATGAAAACGATTTTTACTTTTTGATAAACTCAAAACTTAACTGTAAAATATCTAACCATTTGATTAATGGATATTCCGGAAATCTAATGGCTGAAGTTGAATTTAAATCAGATAGAATTTATGCGGGGGCAAATATTTATAACTTAAACTCCAAATTATCACTCGCAGATAATCAAGTTGATTTAGAAGTTGATGCAAAATATGAAGAGAGTATCACTGCAAATATTAGCGCAAGTACAATCTTTAATAATGATGAGCTTCAATTAAATATTAAAAATTTTAACTTAAACTATAATCAATTTAACATCCATAACCAGGGTGATTTGGCACTAACTTATTCAAATGAAATATTAGATTTTAAAAAATTTATTTTGGATATTGAAAACGGAACGCTTAAAGTGGAGGGTACTTTTGGTCCAACAGGCGAGCATAGGCTTGATATAAGTTTAGATTCTCTAAAAGGCGAAAGTCTTATAACAGATATTGTTGGCAATCTTGGTACAAAGAAATTTGATGCCGATATTAATCTTAAAGGCTTGGTAACAGGTAATTTTAGTGATCCAAAGTTTTCAATTACAACATCTGCAAACAAAGTAAACTATGATGAAAGCAATTTTGGTTCATTACAATCAGTTTTCGAATATGCTGATAATAAGTTAAACGTGGATGTTCGATTTCTGGATTCAACTTTAAATAATGAAGCACCTGCAATGCTTATTACAGGATATATTCCATTAAATCTTACAAATAAAGACTCTGCAGTAAAATCAAACAGTAAAATCGAATTAACGATTCAATCAGACGAGCTTGATTTAAGTTCATTTAAAAATATTATTCCATTTGTTCAATTTCAAAAAGGAAAACTTGAAACCGATGTTTACATTTCAGGTACAATTGCTAAACCGATAGCTATAGGATACTTTAGTATTAACGATGCAACATTTAAAGTAACTAATAATAATCTTGATTATGATTTTAGTACAAAAGTTTGGATTGATGATGAAGATATTACAATCGAAAGTATTGCATTGAAAAATGTT
>JBDTRQ010000147.1:0-13437 GCA_039931535.1 Ignavibacteriota bacterium | reverse complement strand
AATTTCTGGTGGAGAGTACATTCTATCTCCAATCTGAACACGCGCGCTGTTGTTATCACCAGCAACTATTTCATAAGGTACTTCGCCTTTTTCTTTACCGATTTCATTTACAACTCGTCCCATAAATCTTTTTATAGAAAAGATTGTCTGTTTTGGATTTGTGATTGCCTGTCTTTTTGCGGGCTGCCCAACTAATCTTTCACCCGATTTTGTAAATGCCACAACGGATGGTGTAGTTCTTCCACCTTCAGAATTTGGAATTACAACCGGATCATTACCTTCCATTACCGCAACGCAAGAGTTTGTTGTTCCTAAATCTATTCCTATTATTTTACCCATTGTATGTTCTCCTTAACTTTTATTTATTTACAATTTTAATTGTATACATTTAACATTATTACAGTTACAAGCATAATGCCAAGTAAGTTGTCTTCCTTAAGTTATTACTAATGAAGGACTTAACTGAATCACTTCTTTAGGTATAATCAATCGTTAATATTTCATCTGTCATTAAGTCGTAAATGAAACGCATATAGTCAGTCTGAATGACAATTTGATTAAAATAATGTATTTTTGAAATCATCATTTGGAGTTACTTTGTTCAACATAGAAAATTTTGATATCAAACTTAACACTGAGTTTATTGGAAGAACTTTTGTTTATGCTGAAGAACTATCTTCAACAAATTCGTTTTTAATGGATAAGAAAAATGGATATAACCAAAGTGGAACTGTTGTACTTGCTGAAAAACAAATCAATGGAAGAGGAAGAAAAGATAGAGTTTGGTACAGTGCGCCAGATTTTAATCTAACATTTTCAATTCTTTTAACCAATAATAAATTTTTAGATGGTAATTCAAGTTTTATAAATTTTGCAGCATCACTTGCCATTGCTTCATCGATTGAAAATTTATTCCAGCTTAAAACAGAAGTAAAATGGCCAAACGATGTTTTGATAAACGGGAAAAAAACTTCCGGAATTTTAATCGAATCTTCATCACAAGGAAATAGAATTGAAAGATTTGTAATTGGCATTGGTATTAATGTAAATCAGCCTTCCTTTCAAGGAACCTTTAATTATCCACCAACTTCAATAAGAATTGAACTTGATAGAAATGTTGATAGAGAAAGATTGCTTGCGGAAATATTAAATAACTTTGAAGAACTTTTAGAAAAGATCAAGAATCACAAATCCGATGTTATTAATGATTGGAAATCAAAATGTAAAATGATCGGTGAGCGAATTTCAATTGTTGAAAATGAAACTGAGAAGTTTGGAATTTTTTATGATATTGATGAAGAAGGATTTCTACTTCTTAAAACTAAAGATAGGATTGAAAAAATTCATTACGGAGATGTTAGCCTTGGTTAAGTTTTACTTAGGCTAACAAATCCAAAACTCTAATTAGATTATTTCTAAGTTCTTTTCTGTGAGAAATGAAATCCACAAAGCCGTGCTCAACTAAAAACTCTGATCTTTGGAAACCTTCCGGCAAATCTTTTCCGATAGTTTGTTTTATTACTCGCGGTCCAGCAAATCCAATTAGAGCTTTTGGCTCAGCTATATTAATATCGCCCAGCATAGCGTAGCTAGCAGTTGTGCCGCCTGTTGTTGGATCAGTTAGAATTGAGATGTAAGGAATTTTTGCCTCAGCTAATCTTGCTAAACGCGCACTTGTTTTTGCCATTTGCATAAGCGAGTATGCACCTTCCATCATACGTGCGCCGCCGCTTGATGAAATAATGATTAAGGGAATTTTGCTTTTATAAGCTTTATCTGCTGCTCTTGCGATTTTTTCACCAACTACAGATCCCATTGAACCGCCGATAAATTGAAAATCCATACAAGCAAAAGCAACTTCTTTATCATCAATTTTTCCGGTTCCGGTTCTTACAGCATCGTTAATTTCTAATTTTTTTATAGTTGATGATATTCTATCAGTATATTTTTTTGTATCTGCAAATTCAAGCGGATCAGCAGAACGCATTTTTTTATCCATTTCTTTAAATGAATTTTTATCAAAAAGAAATGAGACATATTCTGCACTTGAAATTCTAAAATGATGATCGCACTTTAGACAAGTCCAAAGATTTATTTCAAGTTGTTTTTTATGAATTATTTCGCCGCAGGATGGACACTTATCCCACAAACCTGCAGGCAATTCTTTTTGCTGAGTTGTATCAGCAATATTTTGTTTTGATCTTTTAAACCAAGGCATAATTAATTTTTCTGTACATCTGCATAAATTGTTAATACTTTATTAGGCTCTTTATTATCGTTAGAAACTATTGTAATGGATTTACTATTTCTACCTTCGCGGTTTTTAGTATCAAAATCAACTTTGATTGAACCAACTTCACCAGGTTTTATTGAATTGTTACTAACAACTGCAGCAGTGCATCCGCAAGAAGTTTTAACATCTTTAATTATAAGTGATTCAGTTCCTTTATTTTCAAACTTAAAGATATACTCCACCTTGGTTCCAGCTGTAACTTTTCCAAAATCGTGTTGTGTTTCCGGTAAAAATATAACTGCTCCAAAATTATTTTCAACTATTTTGTTTACAACTACATTACATTTAAAAGTTAATAAAACGTTCGGCATATCCGGATCATTAGTTACGACCGTTACATTTTTAATCTGTGGTCCTTTTCTTCCTTTAGAATTAAATGAAACTAAGAGATTTGTAGATTCACCGGGTTTAAGTTCATTCATTTCAGGCTTAGCAGCAGTGCATCCGCAGGAAGCTCTAACATCAAGTATCTTAAGTAAATCGCCGCCATTATTTGAAATAACATACGTGTGTTTTACAATATCACCTTCATTCACATCTCCAAAATCATGATCAAGCTGTTGAACGCCAACTTTTGGTCCGAGCATTTGGGGCATTATTGAAATTGCACTAACAACAAAAATCGTTAAAAAATATTTAAACATGTTTTTTCTCCTTAACAATAAATTCTTTCATATAGTTCGGTTCAAGTAAATCAAAATCCGTTATCAATTTTTCAGAACCAAAATTAGCAGCCCATTTAGCAACATATTCAGGATCAGGTGAAGATAGATTTTTTATTTCAATATTGCTTCCGATACTCGATTGTAAAGCATTTCCAAAAGCCGGAATATCTTCAACCAGTGAATCAAACTCCAAAAGAGGTACAATTTTTAATTCTGCCTTAAATATATAACTATTACCAATAATTTGAAACTTCGCAAAATAAAGTTCATCTCTGCCAACTTTATTTGCAATAATAAATAAAGATTTTTCAGGTAAGATTTTCGAGATTTGATATGCTAAAGCTTCAAAAGTTGAAATAGCAATAATTGGAATGGATAAAGCTTGAGCAATTCCTTTTGCAGCAGACATTCCAATTCTTAATCCTGTAAACGAACCTGGACCGCTTGAAACTGCAATAGATTTCACATCTGATTGAGTGATTGATGCAGTTTTTAAAACTGAATTTATCAGCTCAAATAATTTTTCTGCATGGGAGTGTTTTAAAACAAGTTTTGATGAAAAGTATTTTTCCTCATTAAAATAAACACAAACACCACAAATGCTGTCTGATGTTTCAATTGCAAGTATTGGAAAAACATCATTCATATTCTTTAAAACTAAATTCTCGTTCATTTTCATTAACAAAACTAATATTAATTTCTATACGCTTATGCGGAATAATCTGTGGAAACAAATTTCCCCACTCAATAAAAATAATTGACTGTTCATCATTAAAATAATCTTCAATTCCAATATCGTGTAATTCTACTTCTTTGTTAATTCTGTAAAAATCAAAATGATAAAATGTTTTATCACCTGAATAAGGATTTACAATTGCAAAAGTCGGACTATTACTGTTAGTTACACCGAACTTTTTTAAAACTTGTTTTGTAAAAAAAGTTTTTCCTGTTCCAAGATCACCATTTAGAACTAAAATCATTCCCGGTTTTAAATATTTAGAAAACTCATCTGCGATTGCTATGGTTTCGTTTTCAGATTTACTTTTGCGACAATATGTAAACGACATTTACTGTTTAGGCTCCATAGTGATAACAGGCAAAATCATTTCTTCCATCGAAATTCCGCCGTGCTGAAATGTATCTTTATAATGAGTTAAAAATTTATGGTAATCAGTTGGATACACAAAATAATAATCTTCTTTTGCAATGATATAGTTAATTGTTACACCGCGTTTTGGAAGTTTATAATCACTTGCATTTTTTACAAAGATAGCATGCTTCTCATCAACTTTAAGATTTCTTCCGTACTTAAACCTTAAGTTTGTGGATGCTTCCCTATCGCCAAGAACCTTAGCGCCGCGTAGTGATCGAATGCTACCGTGATCGGTTGTAATAACAACTTTTACATCCTTCATTCTAGAAAGTGTTGTAAAAATATTTAACAAATACGAATGAGAAAACCAGCTATTTGTAAGTGATCTGTAAGCTGATTCATCAGGAGCAATTTCTTTTAGAAGATCAGAATCTGATCTTCCGTGCGCAATCATATCTAAAAAATTAATTACAACTGCTGTTAGATGTGTGTTTTGATATGAGTGAATATTCTGTTCAAAATTTCTTCCAACTTCGGGGTCAATTATTTTAATGTACTTAAGATCGTTGCGAAGTTTAATTCTTTTTCTATCAAGTAAATGCTGAAGCAGTTCTTTTTCATATTTGTTCATGCTGCTTTCATCATCGTTACCCGAAATCCACAAATCCGGATAGTTCTGTTCTATTTCAGAGGGATATAATCCGGCGAACAAAGCATTTCTTGAATACGGAGTTGCAGTTGGAAGAATTGAATAATAATAATCTTTTTCAATTTTAAATAAATCCGTTAGATGTTTTTCAATCACTAACCATTGATCAAGACGAAGACAATCAAGTACAAAATAAAAAACCGATTTGCCTTCATCACGTAAATGATTGAGTACATATTTTTCTGTTATTTGCGGAGTAAGATTTGGTGCGTCAGTTTTTTTTTGATTATTATCAAGCCATGGTCTATAATTTCTTTCCACAAATTTTGAAAACTCTTTGTTAGCTTCTTTATATTGTTCATTAAGCGATTGCTCTAATCCAATTTCACGATGTTGATCAAGCTCAATAGACCAGTTAACTAATTTTTGATAAATGTGGATCCACTCAGTAAAATCAAGGTTAGAACTTAAAGCCTGTGTAATTTGGTTAAAATCCTGCAGGTAATCTTTTGCAGCATATTGCCCTGAAATCTTTTTGCCTTCCAGTATTTTTTTACAGACAAGTAAAACCTGACTTGGATTAACAGGCTTCGTAAGATAATCCGAAATCTTTCCGCCAATTGCTTCGTTCATCAAAGTTTCTTCTTCGGATTTTGTAATCATAACAACGGGAATGGAGCTGCGAATATTTTTTATCTGAGCAAGCGTTTCCAGTCCACCCATTCCAGCCATCATTTCATCAAGAAAAATTAAATCATACAAATTCTCTTTAACTAAAGATATCGCATCCTCACCATTTGTAACGGTATCAACTTCGTATCCTTTTTCAGAAAGGAAAATAATATGAGATCTTAAAAGATCAATTTCATCATCAACCCAAAGAATTTTTTTTCTATCCAATGTTCACAACCTTTTTATAATTAATTCATCTAAACATTAAAAACTAATCTCAACAAAATATTTTAATTGATTGAGATACTTACATCCAAACCTGCTTCATTTGATGTTGTGGGTGGGATTCTGGAAGCACCCTCAGGTTCAACTGTTGAGCGCTTATAAAATACTGATAATGTTACTTTAGCGCTAATTGTATATTTTACTCGTGGTTCAATCGTTACACGTGTTGTTCCATCCTGCGGAATTCCATCTTCAATAAAATTTGACATATCATATCTTATTGCGGCACTTCTTGTACTTGTGTACGCAAGACTGAATTCAATATCATTTTTAAGTGATAGACCAAACAAGGGTAATTCAAATCCTGATTTTGAAAATTGTAAGGTAAAACCAATATCTTTAGAAAAATTTTCTGTGATGTTGCTTGTGGTAATTCCAAGATCGTACGAAGTTCTTGTTGAGTATTTTAAATTACCAGATAAATTACCACCCCAAAGCTGACCGAATGTAAGATTTAAACCAAGCAGAGGAGCAAATCCATATTCAATTTTTTGAACCTGTATTTCTTCATTTCCATCACGACTTAATTTCCAACCTTCAGTGTATGATGATGAGTATGAATGATCCAATGATATTCTATCTGCTAATGATTTTAGTAAAGGTAATTTTTCTAATCCATCCCATGTGATGCGCCAGTTGGGACGCGGGATGTAATTTGCGTAATCTCTTAAAAATCCAAAATTTGCTAATAACGGAAGACTCTCAAATCCTTGAACGAAAGCTTTGGATAAATTTGAATTTGGGTCTTGTGGATTGTAAAGCTCCGCAACTTGTTTAATACCACTTTTAAAGACTGAAAGAAATAGTACAGGCGGAAAAGTTAAAAACGATCTGTTTAAAGTTCCGGTTGAATTTATATTTGTAACAAAAACAGATCCATCTTCATCCACAGATATAGTCGAGTTTTTATTTACTGACCAGCCTGTCTTCCAGCTTAAATCAATCTTTGCACCTTCCCATAAGGGTCTTGATGTTTTAAAATCTATATTATTTTTTTGCGAATAGACATCGCTAAGATTTGTACCATTGGTACCAGCTCTTGGTCCGGCATCACTATTTAATCCAAACATAAAACCTCTTGTAGGTCCAGCATTATCATCATAAAAAATTCCCCAGAAATTGCGGAAGCCTGTGCCTTGTGCTCTTAATCCGGATTTTGAAAGCGTGTTATCGTTACTAAAGTTAAAGGAGATCATTTCGTAATCTAAGAAAACATATTTAGCGGCAGCAACCAGAAAACCAACTGCTCTTGAAACCATCGAAGGTTTATTTACTTCAATTAAAAGTGAATCCATCATTGCAGAAGAATCAACTACTACAATTTCATTTCCGAGTGAATCAAACTCTGGAGTTTTTGGTTCTTTATTTATTATTACGCCTTTATCGCCAATTAAATTATTTTTTTTCTGAGTATTAACATCTTCCTTAAAGAAAGGATCAAACAAAGATTTCCATCTCATTGTTAATCCCACTGTGGATTTGTTACTAAAGCCTGCACTTCTTCCAACTATCTCCTGCCGGAAATCATTATTCCATTGATAACTTGCACCATAAGAAGCTGTTAGAGTAAAATATTTATTTATATCAAATAGCGATGGAAGTTTTGGTGCTGTTCGTATATCAAAATTTTGCTGATAACGATTGTCTCTTCCAAAAAATGCGTCCTTAAAAATATCACTCCATATTGCGCTTTCAGTGCGTGGTGTTGCAAGTGAATCACTATAAGTTTCTAAGTATGCAAGTGAAGAACTGATATTTAAAGCGTAGCTTGTTGTGATGTTAAAAAACCCACCTTCTGTAAGTTTCCACGAAAAGTTAAACCCGCGTGAAGTTGTAAAATCTCTTGATGAAACTTCACTTGATGGTGAGTTAAGTCTTTCGCGTGTAATATTTGTTGATGAATTTCTTTTTGCGGTTAATGCTAATGAAAAGTTCTGAGGTGTAAAATAAACTTTTGTACCGCTGTAATCTTTTAACAATCCAAACAAAACACCGATTATTGGTATATCAATTGGATTAAAATAATAATCAGGGCTTAATGACAAACCATAATTTAAATTTGCATTCCATATCCAACTTCTGTTAGATAAAACCGTTGGACCGCGGCTGAAAGCTTTATTGTAGTTAAAGCCCATTGTTATTGCATTAAACGTATCTCGTATTAACCAGAATTTTGTGGGAATCTTTATCTTAATGTTTGATGCTGACCAAGAATCTGAAATACTTTGCGTTTCAGTTTCTTCTCGTATAAGTTCAGGAGATTTAACTCTTCCAGTGGTATCATTATCATAAAGTATTTTTTGATTCTCCACAGCATTTTCAACTTTAACATCGCTGCCAGGCAAGTATAATGGTTTGCCAATACTTTCTGTGTGGGAGTAATTTAATCTTAAATTACTTTCGGGAAGATTAATAGGAATTAATTTTAAAATATTTACGTCAGTAGAAACAGACCAATTCCTTTGAGCAACTCTGCTTCCAAATCTATCTGAAAGTCTGTGGAAGTAAGGGTCCTTTTCACTAAGATTAAATGATACAGTTGCAAAATCAGCAAACTTTACTGAAGTAGATAAACTATATGCCCAGCCTGGTGAATCATCAGCACCAACTACGCGCAATTCATTTACCCAAACCTCACCATTAAGTGGACCCGAGTTGAAACCATTGTTTAGATTAACAACACCAACTGATAGAAACTTTACAGTTGTTAATGTTGGATTACCTTTAATTACATAAAAATGACCTGGCGGTGCACCGACAACTGCTTGAGAGTATGGTGCTGTAATGCTATCACCTCTGGCTTGTTTTAATGCGGTAAGAACATCAAAGTTAATCGTAATTTCGTCCCAGCCATCAGATCCTGTTGCATTATTATATCTAACAGGCTGACGATATTCATAATAATTATTTGTATCTCCACCGAACCTGAAATAAACCTCTGCAGAATAATATTGAATACCGTTTACAGAATCTACATGTGAAATCGAACCTATACCATCATCTTTATCTCCATGAAGAAACAGTTTCATTTGTTTGTAACTAAAAACATCTAAAGGTCTAAATAAATATTTTACAGTTTCTCGTTTATCACCGTCTTCCAATCCTTTTAAAATTAGATTGAGTGCCTGTTCATTTCTTAAAATATTTTCATCAGGTCTGGTTCTATCTCTTTCCTGAAAAACTCCGGGTGGACTTGTGTAATTATCACTTTCTTCAATGCTTGCTACGGAAATGGAGAGAACTGTATCCGTCTTTGCAATGGAATCCGGAAGATTTTTTTGCCACTGGTTACCTACAAGATTAAATTCTGTAATACGGAAATGAACCATACTATCAACACCCTGAACAAATAATCTTATTGTTTCCACATCCGAAAAACTTGGACTACCGACAAATGTTTGAAAGTCTTTTAAAGGTACTCTATACAAATACCATTTGTTTGTTAAGCCCGTGTTAAATCCGCCGCCTGCTAAAAACTTGTTGGTTGAGGAGTCCGTATTGAGTGGTATCTCATATCTGTAGTAGCTGTTATTTTTATCAAGATTTCCATTTCTATTTAAATCTTCTGTATCCGGAATTCTTCCAATATCTGTAAGGATTGCATTACCTTGCGTTCCATTGATGCTAAAGTAATCAAAAAGCAGTTGTGGATTGCTTGGTTTAAAATAGAAATTGTCGCCGCTTGGATCAGATTTAGTACTGATATGCAAAATCCTTTCCTCTTCATCCAAAATTCCATCAAGTCCAGTATCTTCTTTTCCTTCAGTATCGATTGCATCATTTCGATCAAGATCTTCTGTATCTAATTTATCATTTGGAATTACATCTTCACTAACTCTTCCCAAATCCATGTATAATTTTGCATCTGCAGGTGCGTTTAAAATCTGCGCCCAAAATTCTACATAATCTATATTTTCTTCAACTAAATTACTCGCAGTTGAAGATAGAATTTTTTGTATTCCTCCCCAAGTTTTATTTCTGTCTTGCAGTTGCGGATTATAATTATAAGTCCCAGGTGTATCCGGAAGAAACACAAAATCCATAACCGATACTTGTTGATCTGCTGTGGCAACCTTTTTTTTATCCGCATAAATATTTTGGACAGTAACATTAGGAGGGGTAACAGTAAACCAAAAGGTTTTAGCTTTATAATTTATTTTTTCATACTTGTCTAATTCAGGTAAGTAGATTAATGAATCGGGCGGACTAATATCTTTCCAAGACGTATATGAAATACCAATTGGAATAGTTTTTTTTGCACCTTCAAAATCATCTATATAAGCTATGCTCTTGCCGCCGTCGGAGGCAATTGTACTTTTCTTTGTATTCGGATCAGGATTGATATAGGCATATTCAGCGGTTAAATTAAAACTTGACATTTCTCGAGTTGAAAAAACATTGTCCATTAATTTGGTTAGAAATGGCAAATCTGCGCTTGTCGAAAAATCTAATCCATAAATGCTATTGCTTAACGGTTCTTCTCCAATTCTAACTTTATCACTCAGAGTCTGCTGGTTAAGATTTAAGATTGAAAAACCAAGTTTTGTTTTTTTAGAGAACTCATAAATTCCTCTTGCACCTAAAAGTGTTTTTGAAGCAAGTGAAAACAGATCATTTTGCTCATAGGTTATTCTTAGATCAGCGCCTGGTACAAGCGCTGCATCATTTCTTATAGTTAACTGCCCAATATTATAATCCACGATATAATCGCTGCCTGCGCTAAGTTCCCTGCCGTTCAATAGAACCTTAACAGAATTTTCTACAATATTAAAACCAAGCTGATATATTGAAGAGGAACTACCCTTGCTTTTTCCAATGAGTATCCATTTATCTTTTATCTTTTTTTGAGCAGCAAATGTTTTGGTTAAATCATAAACTTCATCAAAATTATATGCTGCTGTATCCAATGCCGCAGGAAGATCATCGCTAAATGGTTCAAGATATGGAAAAATAACTTCCCCAGTTTCTGGAATTATTGTTATCCCCGGTCTATAATCAAATATATTATCAGGTTGGGATTGCTGACTTGAATTTAAAATATCTAAACCAAATGCGTTTAAAAATCGTGTTGCACCAATCTCACTAACTGGTTCCTGTCCTTCGACCTCTCTTTTAATATCAAACTCAAAACCTTCTTCTTTGATATTCCTTGGTCCTAGTGCATAAATATTCTTTAACATCAAACTCCAGGCAGTAGTAAACTGTCCGCCTGGTTGTAAATTTTCTGGTTTTACTAATTTTAACACCAAGCGTTTGATAGTATTGGTATCACCTTTGGCTAAAAATTCTCCATAGAAAGCATCGTCTGCGGGACCCGGGTCCTGTTCTTGTCGATAAGCAATTGCAATAGCATCTTTATCATTAATGGCTGTTTTAAATGTTATAAATCCTGTTTCGGGATGAAGAATATAATCAACATCAGGTGTTAATAAAGTAAATCTACCAGCATAAATTTGACCCGAAGAAGTACTAACCGAATCCGCACGCTTATTATCGGGATATGACTGATTAGCGCTTATAGGATCTAAATTTATATAAGCATTAGCAAATCTTTCATTTGCGTTATTAAGCGTATAAGTAATTATCGATTTCCATACCTGAATATCGGTAACCATTAAGCGTGGATTAACTCTTGGTGTTGGATTTGCGTAATAATCAGAAAACACTTTACCCGTTTTTGATGCATAAACCGTATCAATAAAATAGTGGTTTGTAGAATATTCATAAGCTCGCTTTTGAAAAGGCGTTTCTGATGTACCACCTGAAACCTGCACTTCTTTTGTTTCACCTTTTTTCTGGCTTGCAATAGTAGTTAATGTAAATGGACCCATTTTCATTTGAGCCTTAATTCCAAACAGCGCTTCACTTCCACCTACTAATGGAGAGGTTTGAAGTGATACGTTTCCTGCTTCTATGCTTTGAATTATTTCATCATCATAACCGGTGTATTTAATTTTTAGTTGATTTTCATATTCAAATGTTCGTTCGGTATTCCAATCGGCAGCTATATTTAGTTTATCACCTATTGTTCCGTTTACATTTATTTGTACCTGCTGTTTAAAGTCGGGTTCATTTCTTGTATTACCCAATCGGGATGCAGTAATACCTTCTGTGGTTTCGCTTCTCCAAGCTCCGTGTATTTGTACTGATCCGCCGATCTTTAAACTTATTTTTGGAGGACCAAATATGCTTAACACGCCAACACTTGGTAAGGGAATTTCAAAGTCAGTAAAGCTCTTAATTAATTCTCCAAGCCCAACTTTACTATCTTTTAATTCATACGCATGACCGAGAGCTTCCCATTTTTTACGTTCCTCAACTTGCAAACGAGTTTCAATATACTCTTCAAGCGGAACTCTCAAAATTATTTTACTCGGCTTGCCCGCTATTAATTCTTTTATCTCCACAAACTTGCCGGTGGAATCTATTGTAACAGATGTTGTTTTGTAATTGGGTGATGGCTCGACAAAAAACTTAGATTTTCTTTTTTGTTTTAAAGTTGTGTAAGGAATATCTTCACGTTGATATCGGAAATACTCTAATCGTGCAGTGGAATCCAAAGCCATCTGAACTAATCTTAGTGAGTCCTGATTTATTTTTACTTTAGTCTTAGATGAATCTTTTCCGGTTCCTAAAACTTTTGTTGAATCAAGAAGATTGCTCAATGCTGATGAATCGTTTAAGAATAAAACGGAATCTTCAATAATATTTGTGGAATCGAGTAGATTTATTAGCGCTGTTGAATCGGTTAAGGAAATTATCGAATCATCAATTGCAACAAATGGAGAATCCGGTGAAAAAGAATTATCAATGATAGTCAAATCATTTGATTGCTTCTTTTCAGTTTCGGGTTTTATCAATCCGGTATCGTATTGATTGTGCAAATTAAAATTCCGTAAATCTGAAATCAAATCATAACAGGCAGCCTGAAGCATAACTTCATTTACCTGTGACTTATACTCGGAGCCAAATCCGAGATTTATACCCGCGTAAAATATCACCAAAGAAACCACAACTAATTTGGCGGCTTCGAGAATGATATTTTTTATTTTGTGTTTAATGCAGTGTTCCTAGTAAAGTTGAACAAAATAAATCAGTAGAGTATAATTAATAATGCTCCTCTATAAATTTTAAAATTTGTGGCAAAAATTAGACAAAATCAGCAAATAATTCAATAATAAATCAATATCTAATTTTGTGAATCCAATCTATTCAAATACACGATATAAATGAAGGTATTTTTTTTTCGCAACTTGTTAAATGCACTTTTACAGCTAAGTTAACTTTTGGATTAGACTTTTATGCTTTGGAAAATTTTCTAAAAGATATTCCTTATCCGCCAATTCAAAATCTGTAAAATCAAATCCCGGTGAAACTGTACAACCAATTAATGCAAATGATTTCTTGTTCATAACCTCTGCAGCAAACCAATTATTTTTTTTGATAACAGTTTGAAACACTTCTCCATCTTCAGTTTTTCGTCCTAGCGTAATTTCATCCAATTTACCTTTTTCATCAATCACATAAATTTTAATTGAACTGCCATCGTAAAAATGCCAAAGCTCATCGGATTTTAATCTGTGGAAATTTGAAACCTGCGAACCATCTAATAAAAAATAAATTGAAGTTGAAACATTTCTTTTAAGACTTTTTTTTGGCGGATCGATTGAAAACATTTCTGCTGAGCGATATATTTCACTGTAATATCCGCCTTCTGGATGTTTTTTAAGCTCAAGTTTTTGAATGTAGTATCTGGTTTTTTCGTTCATTGTGTTTTTTA
>JBDTRQ010000146.1:0-4571 GCA_039931535.1 Ignavibacteriota bacterium | reverse complement strand
GTGATAATACACTCACTATGGAAAAAAAAGGGAAAGAAATTTCCCTGTTCGTTAATGAAAATGTTTTTAAAAGTTCTGCTCATTCAAAATTATCTTGTGTAGCATGCCATAAAGATTTTGATCCCGAGAACATACCGCATGCAGAAAATATTCAAGAAATTAATTGTGTTAGTTGTCACCAGAAAGTTTTAACCCAACATTCTTTTCATCCTCAAATACTTAAATCAAAAGGACTGGGAAAAAGTAACGACACTTCTTGCAAAAACTGCCACGGAATTCATGATGTAGAATCACCAAAAAATCCAAGAAGCAAATGGAACAGCAAAAATTTAATTGTATCCTGCGGAAAATGCCATAAAGATCAAAGTGACAACTATTTAACTTCTAATCATGCAGCTGCTTTTAAGAGTGGGAATGAAAGTGCGCCAAATTGTATATCCTGTCATAAATCACCAGTTACAAAAATTACGTTTGGTGATAATATTGTAGAGAAGAAAAAAGCACAAGAGAGACTTTGTCTTTCTTGCCACCTAGATGATAAAGATGTTAGAGAACGTATCACTCCTTCTGCTGGATTTATTCATGCATACGATAAAAGTGTTCATGGATATGCTTTAAATGTAAAAAATAATGGTGATGCAGCTAATTGTGTAAATTGCCACTCTGCTCATGAAATTATTAAGGGTACAGATTCAAAATCAACTGTTTACAAATTAAATATTCCAAATACATGTGGCAAATGCCATACTGAAATTAAAAATGAATACATAGAAAGTATTCACGGACAGCTTGTTATGAAGGGCAATGGCGATGCACCTTCTTGTACAAATTGTCATGGCGAACATAATATTTTAAATGTTAAAGATCCTAACGCTCCAGTAGCATTTCAAAATGTATCTTCCCAAGTTTGTTCACCCTGCCATGAATCTGTAAAGCTTTCTGAAAAGTATGGAATGACAGCAAATAGATTTAAAACATTTTCAGCATCTTACCACGGACTTGCTTTAAGCGGCGGTTCTGCTGCTGTTGCAAATTGCGGTAGCTGCCATGGTGTACACAATATTAAATCATCATCAGATCCAACCTCGATGGTGAATAAAAAAAATCTTGTAACTACTTGCGGAAAATGTCATCCCGGAGCTAATGAAACATTTACAGAAGGAAATATCCACGTAACTCTTGAAAAAGCTGATGAACCAATTCTTTATTGGATATCTACTACATATATATTACTTCTTATATCTGTTTTAGGAGGAATGTTTTTACATAATTTACTTGACCTGATTAAAAAATCTAAAATTAAAAAACTAAAGCAACTCGGAAAAATAAGAGAAGAAGAACACGGTCATGCACTTTATTTGAGGATGACTGTAAATGAACGAATTCAACATGCAACGATGGCAATAAGCTTTATGATACTAGTTATCACTGGATTTATGCTTAGATTTCCTAACACATGGTGGGTAAGCCACATTAGAGATTTATCAAGTCATGTTGTTGAATATAGAAGCTGGATTCATCGTATTGCTGCAATTGCCATGATTTTAGTAAGCCTTTATCATATTTATTATATTTCCTTTACAAAAAGAGGTAGAGGATTAGTGAAAGATCTTTTTCCCAATTTAAAAGATTTTACTGATGCGATTGGTGTTGCAAAATATAATCTTGGTATATCTAAAGATAAACCTAAGTTAGATAGATTTAGTTATGTTGAAAAAGCTGAATATTGGGCATTAGTTTGGGGGACCATTGTAATGTCATTAACAGGTCTCTTAATGTGGATTTATATAGATTATATTGGCGTATTTTCCAAAATTGATTGGGATATTGCAAGAACTATCCATTACTATGAGGCGTGGTTAGCCTTTTTAGCAATAGTTGTTTGGCATTTCTACTTTGTTATCTTCAATCCTGATATTTATCCGATGAGCCTTGCATGGTTTAAAGGAACAGTTACTGAAGAAGAGATGGCAGAAGAACATCCTCTTGAACTCAAACGTATTAAAGAAAAAAAGAATTTAGATTCCAGTTCTGAAGATTAATTTTAACAATTTATGAATACTTCCAATAGACCTCTCTTAGTAATTATTTTACTTACTGCAATTATTGTTTGCTGCTCATCATTTTTATCTTTTGCTCAATCAAATGACGATTGTATAATGTGTCACGAGGATAAAGAATTGACCGGCACAAAAAATGGGAAAAACTATTCTGTATTTGTTAATACTTCGACGCTCAAAAAATCCGTTCATGGTGAATTGGAATGTTGGTCTTGCCATTCTGATGTTGATCCTGCTGATCTTCCGCATAACGAGGATTTAGCACCTGTTAATTGTGGTAAATGTCATACCGAAGAGGGACAATTATATAAAGAATGTTTGCATGGTAAGGCAAATGCTAAAGGTGATAGGTTAGCTCCAACATGTAAAACGTGTCATGGAACTCATAATATATTAGCTAAAATAGATACTAAGTCACCAATATACCCAAGTAATATACCTTATCTTTGTGGCAGTTGTCATAGAGAGGGATCTCCTGTACAAGTGCAAAGACACATTCCGCAAGATAGAATCCTTGAAAACTATACAGAAAGTATTCACGGTGAAGGATTACTTAAAAAAGGTTTAATAGTTGCAGCAACTTGCGTTTCCTGTCATTCGGCACATAGGATTTTACCGCATACTGATTCCCGTTCAACAATTTCAAGAAATAATATTGCCAGCACCTGTGCAAAATGTCATGCAAACATTGAAAATGTTCATCAGAAAATTATTAAGGGAAAATTGTGGGAAAAAGAAACACACGTACTTCCTGCTTGTGTGGATTGCCATCAACCGCATCAAATCAGAAATGTTTTTTATGATCAGGGATTTGCAAACCAGGAGTGTTTAAAGTGTCACTCCGATCAAACTATAAAATCTACAAAAAATGGTCACTCACTTTTTATAGACGTTAAAAAATTAGAAGGTTCAACACATAGCAAAATCAATTGTAGTCAGTGCCACGTAATTAATAATCCGTTTAAACATAGACCATGTGAAAACATTGTGCAGGATGTGGATTGCGCCAGTTGTCATGCAGAAGTTGGTATTGATTACTCATTAAGTATGCACGGCAAACTTAAAGCTGCAAATGATAAAAATGCTCCATCGTGTAAAGAATGTCATGGAACCCACCAAGTTCTTGCGAAGAAAAATCCTTACTCTCCAATTTTTCCTACTAACATTCCAAAGTTATGTGCAAAATGCCATAGAGAAGGAAAAAAAGCAGCTGTATTAATTGAAAATGGAGAGGATGTAGTTGGACTTTATACTGAAAGTATCCACGGCAAAGGATTAATGAAAAGTGGGTTAACCGTTACGGCTACCTGTACTAATTGCCATACTTCTCACAGAGAATTACCATCCGATGATCCTTTAAGCAGTGTTAATCAAGCAAACATTGCTAAAACTTGTGGCACTTGTCATCACGGAATCGAAGATCAATTTGAGAAAAGTATTCATTCACCACTAATTAATGGAACAAATAAAAAATTACCCGTATGCTCAACCTGTCATTCAGCACATAGTATTTCTAGAGCAGATGACGAAGGATTTAAACTTACTATAATGGATCAGTGTGGTAAATGTCATGAAAAAATTACAGAAACTTATTTTGATACTTATCACGGTAAAGTTTCACAATTAGGTTATTCAAAAACTGCTAAGTGTTATGATTGCCATGGCGCTCATGATATTTTAGGTGTAAATGATCCTAAATCGCGGCTTAGCAGAAAAAATATTGTTGAAACCTGTAAGACTTGCCATCCTTCCGCAAATAGACAATTTGCAGGTTATTTTACACATGCTACTCATCACGATCCTGATAAATATCCAATATTATTCTGGACGTTTTGGGGTATGACTGGTCTTCTACTATTTACATTTATTTTAGCTGGATTACATACCATTTTATGGTTACCAAGATCACTTAAATGGAGAAAAGAAATTGCTGAAAAAATTAAATTGGCTGAAGAAAATGAACAACAAAATTCCTGACAATAAGAATTTAAAAGGAGTAAAAATAATTTAATGTCAACTTCACTCAGTCAAGGCAAACAAGTTTTAAGATTTACAAGACTCAACAGAGGTCTGCACTTTTTTATGATCTTAAGCTTTTTGTCTCTTGCATTAACAGGTATGACATTAAAATTTTCATATACCGGTTGGGCAAAATTTCTATCGCACTTTTTTGGCGGTTTTGAAATAGCTGGGTATATACATCGTTTTGCTGCTACAGTAATGGTAATAGTTTTTATAACACATGTAACAGATTTAATTAGAAATAAAAGAAAACAAGTTGGTGGTTTCAAAGAACTTATTGTTGGTCCAAGATCATTATTATTTAATAAAAAAGATAAAGATGATTTTATTGGTTCAGTAAAATGGTTTCTTGGAAAAGGACCGCGACCTGAATACGGCAGATGGACATACTGGGAAAAATTTGATTACTTTGCTGTGTTCTGGGGAATGATTGTAATTGGATCAACTGGATTTACTTTATGGTTTCCTGAATTCTTCACTCAATTTATT
>JBDTRQ010000145.1:0-17919 GCA_039931535.1 Ignavibacteriota bacterium | reverse complement strand
AAAAAAAGAGGAACAAATGAACATTAAAGATTCAACATTTCTTGTAACCGGCGGCAGTGCTGGCATTGGAAAAGCAACTGCAAAACTCTTAGTTGAAAAAGGCGGCAAAGTTGCGATTACCGGAAGAGATAAATCAAAATTAGAAAAAGTTGCAAAAGAAATCGGCGTATTTGCAATCCACGCAGATGTTGCGATTGAAAATGATGTGCACAAAACTTACGAGCTTTTTCTCAAGCAGTGTGGTAAACTGGATTGTTTGATTAACAATGCTGGAATTGGCGATGCTTGGAATGAAATAACTGAACTTGATATAAGCGCTTTCCATCGTGTTTATGATGTAAATGTTTTTGGTGCGGCACTTATGGCAAGTGAAGCAGCTAAACTTTTTAAGCAGCAAAAATCAGGTAACATTGTTAATATTAGCTCAACAGCGGGTACAAAAGGATTTGCTAACGGAACAGTTTACGCTTCGTCTAAATTTGCTTTACGCGGAATGACACAATGCTGGCAGGCTGAGCTTAGAAAATACAATGTTCGAGTTATTCTTGTTAATCCGAGTGAGGTTGCAACTGCTTTTGGTGATGATGAACGAAAAGAACGACCAGAAGCAAAAAACAAATTGCGTCCATTAGAAATTGCACACACAATAGTTTCGACTTTAGAAATGGATGATAGAGGATTTATTCCTGAAGTAACCGTGTGGGCAACAAATCCATTTTAGCTAAAAGTCATTCCCGCGAAAGAGAATGTATGGAAATTAAGATTTCTAAGGTAGCCGCAACCTTCAGGTTGCGATTTATTCAACAATTGAATTATGATAGAAGATAATATTCCTAAATGGCTTGAGATAGCACGAGAAATTCAGCAACTTGCACAAACTGGTGCCGCTTTTGCAGAAACAGGTTATGAAAAAGATCGCTACAAAAGATTAAATGAAATAACCGCTGAAATAATTGAACATCACACAACATTAGAAAAAGAATCTGTTGCTAAAGCTTTGATGAATCATCCCGGGTATGCAACTCCTAAAATTGATGTAAGAGCCGCAGTTATTAAAGATGGAAAAATTTTACTCGTGCAGGAATCCACAGACAACTGCTGGGCAATGCCTGGCGGCTGGGCTGATGTTGGAAACATTCCTTCTGAAGTTGCAATTCGCGAAACAAAAGAAGAAAGCGGTTTTGATGTAAAACCGAAAAAAGTAATCGGAGTTTACGATGCAAACAGAGTTGGCGGTAGATTAGAATTTTTTCATGCATTTAAAATAATTTTTCTTTGTGAATTGATTGGCGGCGAAGCTAAAACAAGCGATGAAACTTTAGACGTAAAATTTTTTGACTTCAATAATCTTCCACCATTATCTCCAAATCGTACAAATGAAAAACATTTGGATGAAATAAAACTTCATTTATCTAACCAGGAAAGAAAAACTTTTTTTGATTGAATAATGAGTGAATTAAGAGATGTAGTTTATAGTCTTGCAAAAACAGAATTGCAAATCGGTGAACATGCAAAAGAAATTAGTAATATTGGTCAGGCTCGAGTTTGTGTGCGCCGTGCTTGTGGAATGGCGATAGAGCATTGGCTTCAGTTTCGTCCAAATAAAAATTATGGAGCTAATGCAATTACAATGCTTTCAAAACTTCAGGATGATCAAACAATTCCTAAAAATATTCGTGATGCTGCTGAAAGATTAACAAAAAAAGTGGATAGTAATTTTGAAACAGGTTTTACTGAAGACCCACTTAAAGATGGTGAAACAATAATTGAATATTTTCTTGACCTAAATAATCTAAAATAAACTTAATTGTCCGCGGGCGAAGCTTTATCTCTTTTGCCAGAGTCATCATCATTACTTTCCAGCTTTATTTTTTCTTTAACTGTTTCATCGTTGTATTTGTAATCTATCTTCATCTTATCCGAATCAATATCATCAACATACCACAAACTAAGATCATCCATCTCCGGATCAATATCTCCTATCATCCAGCCTGGATAAGTTGTTTCAACAAAATAATATTTTTTACCATTGTTAGTTTTATAATTACCACGGGCTGGTATCGCAACGCCAAGCATTGCGTGCTTGTACTGAAAACTCCAGAACATCACACAATCAACACCTGCTTTTTCTAATATCACATAAAGCAAAAGTGCTTTTGTATCGCAATCACCGTATTTAGTTGCAAGAGTTCCAAGCGGCGGAAAAAGATCAAGTTCGCCGCCAGGTCTTTTGTATTTTATGTTTTGTACAAATGAAATTATAAAATAAATCTTATCAATATCGCTTAAGTTTTCTTTTTTGAAAACTTCATTAAAGCCTTTTAGAATAGTATCAAACTTATCATAAGACTGCCAATAAATTCGTTTGTAGATTTCGTGCCAAATAAGTTTTGAGTAATAAACTTGATCTGATTTGTAACTTGGATCAATATTCAAATCACGTGTACTTAGTTTTGCAAGTTCATCCATATAAGCCAAAGCTTTTTGAACTTCTTTTTCCAAAAGTTGAAAAGATATCTTATAATTTTTTCTGCCAAGTGATGATGAAGTAAACTTCCAACTAAAATCTGAAGTAATAATTGGTTGATTGCCAAGTGTATCTACTTTAAAAATGTAATCGCTTTTTGTTTCTTCAAATCCATCAAAGCTAAAATTAAGATCTGAAATAAAATCAATAATTAAAATTGCGAATAGAAGAACTACAATTATTCCGGAACATCCAGCACTTGCAGCGCAGCCTTTTTTCATTGGTAATTATAATCCAATATCTTTTAAAGAAATGGATGGAAAGGGAATTAGGGCATCAAGAATGGATTTTATGCCTTGCTGCATTAAAAGTGAAATTGAAATAATTACAACTCCAAGTACAATACTAACAGCAATATTGTTTTTATTTATTTCACCAAGTTCATCTAAATCTTTTGTTAAATGTGTGTATAAGTTTATGGCAAGATAAATTGAAACATAAGCGATAAATCCGGCTAATATTATTTGTACTAACATTATTCCCGCTGTTTGAAGAAAAGAACTGAAAGTTGCGTAGGGATTTCTGATAGCCATACTAAACACTGTTATTGCAGGTTCAATAGCATTTTTAACCATTATAACTAATGCTAAAATTATTGAGGCGTTAAGAATTGCAACAGCAATATTATTTTTTTTAAGTTCTTCAATTTCATTTATTGAATTAATCTTTTTGTGAAAGAACTTAAATCCGGCATAAATAAAAATGATACCTATAAAAAGAGAAAGAAATAATTGCAGTACGCCTGAAATGAGAAGTGATAAATCCATAATAATCTCTATTTGTTTGACTGAAAATTAATAATAATTGATTAAAGAATTTATTGTAATAAGGTTAATTTGTAAATTAAAATAGTAAATCAATTACTAATAATGAAAATAATGAATTTTAAAAGAAAAGTTATCTATTCAATACTTGCATTAATTATGTTTGGATGTGCAAGTACAACTGAGTTACCCGAATACAATTCTGCACTAAATGCTTACAATGAAGGCAAATATCAAACAGCTATTACTTATATCGATCGTGCGTTGCAGATAAAAAACGATGACCCGGAGTTTTACGTTTTGCGCGCTAAATCTAATTATAAAATGGATAATAAGAGTTTAGCAATGAATGATTTAAATAAATCATTAGAACTTGAAAATAGTTTTAAGGCTCGATATTTAAGAGGAAAAATATTTTTAGAATTTAATGAACTTGAAAAAGCTAAGCAGGATTTTAGAGAAGCATTTAATTTAAATTCAGAATCACCGGACCTGCTTTTTGATTTGGGATATTTAGAATATCTAGAAGGTGAAAACCAACTTGCATTAGAGTACTATACAAAGGCATCGCAACTTAATTCGAGAAATCCTGCAACGTATGTTAATTTGGGTAACCTTTACGCAATGATGGGCGACAGCAAAACCGCGATTGATAATTATTCCAAAGCTTTGGTGTTAGATACTACAGATGGAATTGCATACTACAATCGTGCTAACGAAAAAATGCTGCTTGGCGATTTTGTTAGTGCGATTGAGGATTATGAAAATTCATTATTGATTGACTCATTGAATATTAGTACGCTTTTTGTTTTAGCTGAAGCAAAAATGAAAGTAAATGATATTTCGGGAGCGCTTAATAATTATAACCAAATAATTAATCTTGATTCAACTTCGGCAAAGGCTTTTTATTTTCGTGGATCAACAGAAATTTTACTGGAAAAATTTGATAAAGCTTGTCCTGATTTTAAGAAAGCTGGTGAGCTTGGCTATTTTGATGCTTATGAAATGATAAAAAAATATTGTGATCAAAAAAAGAAATCACAAAAGAAGAAAACTAAGAAGAAATAAAATTACTACAAAAAATCTAAATCAATTTAAAATTCAAAAGGGAGCTTTCCGCTCCCTTAAATAAGTTTAGAAAAAATCATCTTCCAACTTTATCTAAATGTTCTTTCTTAGCCATTAATTGTTCTTTAGTCTCCTGGTTGTTCGGATCCATTATAATTGCATCGGTAGGGCAAGATGGAATACATTGTGGTTCATTATAAAAGCCGACACATTCGGTACATTTATCAACTGCGATATATGTATGATCAGAGTTTAAAGCTTCGTGTTCTCCATCTAAAAGCCAAGCATCGCCTGCTGCGTAAATTGCATTATTAGGACATTCAACTTCGCAAGCGTTGCAGGAAATACATTCATCAGTAATAAGAACTGCCATAAAAAAAGCCCCTTATATTTTTGGGTTTATTAATTTGTTTGTTGCTCCAAAAATAATAAAATGTTGGAATATTAAGAACTCTAATTAGGCTTTGCATGAGATTCAAGAACAGGAATTCCGTTTATTTCCAAAATTTTGGTGATGTTTCTAAATCGCGGCAGCCAGGGCAGATAAATACCAACTACTTTTACCTTGTAAGTTGTGCCGGGGTAAATTTTGGAATTCAACTCATCCGCATTTTCTTTGCTTTGATAGTAGTTGTTAGAATTGTAAAAAACTTCGTTCTCCGTAAAAATAAAATATTTGCCGGGCTCATTTCCAAACTGTGCTTTATTTATAACCTTTAGAGAGATTGTTTCTTCAGTAAGAAAGGGTTCAAAAAACAAATAGCCAAATAATAAAATTATCAGCACGATTACAAAACCAACCATTGCCGATAGTCTGAAAAATCCTTCACTCATCATCATTTTGTTAAATCTCCTTTCGGGAAAAACCGAATCCTTAACATTATATTGTTATAGGTCTAAAAATAAATTCTGAAAACAATTATAAAAAACTGGATTAAAACTGCAAATAAGAAATCATTAATCAAAAATTATGCAAGCATTTTATTCATCATTTTAATCGCTTTATCCTATTGCAAATGTAATACTAACAGGCAAGAATCACCAATTGTAAAAATTTACCGTTGGTAAAAATTACGCCAATTAAAGTTCTGGAACCAACAGGACTAACTAATCCTTTTGATGGAAAATATTTTTGGTGCGTAGGTGATAACGATATTAAGGTTTTTAAACTTGATTTGAATGGAAATATTAAATCATCTTTTCCTGTGAATGGATTAGATTTGGAAGGTATAACCGTTATTGATTCAACTAAGCTTGCAGTTATTTTTGAACGAACAAGAGAAGTTGTGGTTGTTGATATATCGGGTAAAGAAATAAACAGAAAAAAAATTAATTTGAAAGGAAGATTAAATGAAGGCTTGGAAGGTATTTGTTACGATCCCAAAACAAAGGATTTTTATTTTTTAAACGAAAAACGACCAGGTTTATTAATAAAAACAGACAGTACTTTCAAAGAAATTTTTAGGAAAGAACTTTAGTTTGCCAAAGATTACTCAGATATATTTTTTTCAAATGAAGATAATACTTTATGGATTTTAAGTGATGAGTCTAAAAAAATAATCCAAACAGATTTAAATGGAAATGAAATTTTAGAATACGGAATAGATGTTAAACAGCCGGAGGGATTAGTTGTTGATTATGAACGCAAAAAAGTTTTTGTAGTTTCTGATAAAAAAGAAGAGCTGTATGAATTTAATCTTCCTTAAGAATTAAACGGCTTTTGTATCGCCTTTAATCATTTGCCAGATCGTCATCAAAATAATTTGAAAATCGAGACGCATTGTCCAATTTTCAATGTACCAAAGATCATACTTCATACGCAAAATAGTTCTGCGATTATTTTCTTCTTCATCTTCTACATCACCGCGCAAACCATTTACTTGTGCCCAGCCTGTTAAACCGGGACGAACATTGTGCCGCATTTTTATTTCTTCAAATATTTTTCCATATAAATCCTGATACGGAATTGCAAGTGGTCTTGGTCCAACTACGGACATATCGCCTTTTAGCACATTAAAAAATTGCGGTAATTCATCTATGTTAGATTTTCTTAAAATATTTCCAATCGTGGTAACTCTTTTATCGCCAAATATAACAGGTTTAAATGTCTGGCTTTCTTTAGATGATTCAGCTGTTAAAGTTCTAAACTTGTAACATTCAAACATTTCACTTTTTGTTCCAACACGTTTTTGTACAAATAAAACTTTGCCTTTAGAATTTATTTTGATAAGAATTGCGATTATTGGATACAGCCAGCTAAGTAAAAAAACAAGAACAAAAATTGAGAACAAAATATCAAACGAACGTTTTAAAAATCTGCGGTTTGCTTCTTCAAGCGGTTCCTGGCGCGCAGTTATTATTGGAAAATTCCCTATCGAACTGATTTGAAATCTGCTTGATAAGAATCTAAAATAATCTGGAATGATATGAATTCTAACAGCGTTAATATTACAGACTCTAATTATTTCATCTAACAATTCCGGCGGCTGTGAAGAAAGTGCAATTACAACTTCATCAATTTCAAACTCTTTCAATTTTTCTTCAAGTTTATCGAAAGAGCCAATAACCTCTTCACTATTAACTGTGTTATCAAGAAAACCTTTAAACTGATAGCCAAAATCAGCATTGCGAACTATTGTATCTTTAAAACTTTTACCAACTTCTCCTGCACCAATTATTAAAAGTTTTCTAATATTTTTACCTTTTCTTCTAAGTGATATTAGAATATTCTTAAATATTGCCGTGCGTAAACTGATTGATAGGGTTAGAAGCACTGCATACAACACAATAAAGTTTCTTGTAAACAAATCTTCTTTTGTTAAAAAGATAAATAGCACAGTAAATCCAACCTGAAAAAAAACAAGTTTTAGAATGCTAAAAAACTGAAATGAAAATGAGCGTGTAAAAAAATCTAAATAAAATGCTGAAAGATTTATATTAATGAACCAAATAAAATTTAGCAAAAGCAAAAGTACAAACATATAATTGCGGGCTACTAATGTTTCAAACGATTGTGCTATTACTGCGGAAAGAAGAAAAGATAAATTAAGTAATAATAAATCTGCAATCAGCCGCGAAGTGTATATTGATTTTTTATTAACGATCATTTTTCTTTTTTGATTTTGTATTAAAAAAATATTTTGATTTTTCGTTTACATATTCTTTTATATTTTGCTCAAAAGTTTGTCTGCTAAATTTTTCAGAATGATATCTAATTTCTTTGTGATTCATAGAATGCGAGATTACATCAAATTTTTTTACAGCCTCAACAATCGATTCTACAGTCTGTTCCGGGAAAAGAATTCCTGTAACACCATCAACAACAGATTCTGCAGTACCGCCATAATTACCTGCAATTACAGGTGTTCCGCAAGCCATTGCTTCAACAACGATAATTCCAAAATCTTCTTCTGCGGCAAACACAAATGCTTTTGCTTTTTCCATGTAGCCTTTTAAACTTTCAAAATCCTGGTAACCAATCACATCAATATTTGGAGTAGCTTTAGCAATGATTTTTTCTTTTTCGGGTCCGCTGCCAATTACAACCAGTTTTTTATCCAGCATTTTTGCAAACGCATCAACAATCAAATCAATACGTTTGTAAGGCACTAAACGAGATGCAGTTAAATAGTAATCATCCTTTTCTGTAATTAGAGAAAATTTATTTGTATCAACAGGCGGATAAATTACATCAGCACTGCGATTATATATTCTTTTAATTTTTCCGGCAATATGTTTTGAGTTTGCAATAAAGTAATCAACATTTTTTGCGGATTTTAAATCCCATTTTCGTAAATACTTTAAAACATATTGTGCAAAAAACCCTTTTATGCCAGAATTTAACTTTGCTTCTTTTAAATAATAGTCTGCTTCATCCCACGCATATCTCATTGGCGAATGGCAGTAACTAATGTGCAGTTGGTTTTTTCTTTTTCTTATACCTTTTGCAACAGCGTGCGAACTTGAAATTATCAATCTATATTTTTTTAAGTTAAATGATTCTATTGCTGTTGGAAATAAAGGCAGGTATTTGCGATGTTGTTTTTTTGCATAAGGTAAATGCTGAATAAAAGATGTTCCGGCGTGTTTACCTTTTAGAATTATTTGTCGTAAGTCATCATCTAAAAAATCAACAAGAGCAAAAACATCAGCATCCCGCCAGATGTTGGTAAAAGACTCAACAACTTTTTCTGAGCCTGCGTTGTTTACAAGCCACTCATGTACTATTGCGGTTTTCAAAATTATTTCATGTTAACAATTTTATATATAAATCTCTTGTCTCATTAGCCATTCGTTTAATGCTATACTTTATTTCTGCCTTCAATCTTGATTTATTAGAAAAACTAATCCACATATCTTTGTTGTTAGACAAATCAATTAAAAACTTTGCTGCATCTTTTGGTTTATCTATACCAAATAGCAATCCGTCAATGTTATTTTCTATTACATTAAAGTTACCAATTACATTAGTTGCTATAACTGGTAATCCGTGCGCATAAGCCTCCAAAACTCCAAGTGGTAATCCCTCCCATCTTGAAGTAGAAATATAGCAAAAGGAACTAAGTAATATTTTACTTGTTTCGTTTGTTGTTCCTTCTAGATGAATAAAATTAGCAAAATTATTGGCAGTAATAAGTTCTTTTAATTTGTTTTGATTTGGACCTTGACCATATATTAGAAATCTAAAATTATCAATCTGACTAAGCTCTTTTAGTTCTGAAAGTATAGGCATTAAAAGCTCAGAGTTTTTTGCATAATCAAATCTGGAAAAGGAGATAATAGTTTTTGGATCCTGATTGAAGTTATTCTCACTAACTTTAATGTCAGGTAGTTCAACTCCATTTTCAATAATTGTCAATTTATCTGATTCAGTTATGTGATATTTTAGGGTTAACTCATTTTCTCCATTGGATACATTAATAAATTTGCTCGTACTAAATGCTAGTAATCTTTCTATGAATAAGTATAGAGATTTTTGAATGGAATTATAATTATCTAAATGAATTCCATGAAAAGTATGTATTGCTTTTGTCTTTGATAAAAATCCACACAACCTACTGTAAATTCCCGCACCTTTCCCATGTGAATGAACTATATTGATATTATTCAATTTAATAAATTTTAATATCCTTATCAGATATTTAATCCTGAATTTACGGTGTGGAATTTCTAAAAAATTTTCCTTTCCAATCAGAGCGCAGTATTTAGCATAATACGGATAATCAGTTGGAGCGGCGATAAAAAAATTAAAATACTCTCGTAAATTGTTTACAAGCCCAAATATATGTTCTGGACCACCACCAAAGTCTGCACGGGAGGAAATAATTAAAATATTTGGTTTATTTATTATCAATTTTTATTCTATCTCACAATTAATCTATCTTTATTCTCAATACAGCCAACCAGTTTGTAAGTTAAGTAGATTAAAGAGTGAATTACATTTCTTATAAATAAAAATATGATACTTTTTCTCCGAAAATATTTATAAGTATTCAAATTAATATTTTTTTTCTTTGCTAAATATTTTAGACTTTCTTCTTTGCTCTTCCAATCTGAGGAGAATTGATTTTTATGAATCCTATAGTAAACATGAACTCTTGGAATAAAATGAAAATTATTAGCTTTGCTTATATCTAGCCATAGACCAAAATCCTCAAGTTTATCATGTGGGTCTTCGTCAAATCCGCCAGCATCAATTAATGTTTTTTTTCGAATAAGGACTGAAGATAAAGGTATGGTATTCCCGGTGTGTAATAAACCATCTCTATTTTTTACAGCCCTGAAAGGGAGAGGTAAAAGCTCAAGCATTTCAGAAAAAATGTTTACATTACCAAAAGTAAAGCTCATTGAGTATATAAATGAAATTCCGGAATTATCTTTCAAATAATTTACCTGGTACTTCAGTTTTTCTTTTGTCCATAAATCATCTGAATCAAGAAAGGCAATAAACTCTCCTGATGATTTACTTACACCAAAATTTCTTGGGACGGAAGGCCTTCCAGCATGTTCTATAGTATATACCTTAATACGTTGGTCGCTATCTGAATATTGTTGGACGAGCTTTAAGGTATTATCGGTGGAACAATCATCAACTATTATAACTTCAAAATTCTGATATGACTGATTTAAAACAGACTTGAGTGTTTCTTCAATAAATTCCTCACAGTTATAACAAGGAATAATTATAGAGACTAACGGTTGATTATTTAAATCATCATTCATTTATTTTTTAATCAATTCAAAAATTCCACAACCATAGATACACATAAAATTATTTTGAACATTAGTGTTTGATAATTTAGCAGAAATGTGAATTTTATTATTATCATCTATGTATGAAAAATTATCTATTATAAAATCACTTTCTAATAAATCTATAAGATATTTAACTGAAAATACTCTATGCGCATCAAATTCAATCCTTTGGGGTCCAATAATTGTCGAAAGATAGAGTCTTCCATTTTTTTTAAGCAATCCGGTAATATTTTTAAGTCCCTTTAAATGGCCATTTACATCTAATGAATCACCATATCTTCCAAGACCAAAATGTTCAACGGTATGCAGGCAACTCACTGAATCGCAATAGTCACTTAACTTAAAATCGTTTGACATCAGATCTGCACGAAGAAAAGTTACGTTAGATATGTTTTCTTTAATTTCTCTAATATCCATAACTTCAATTTCTCTGAACGCAGCTACATGTGTTACGAATCCATCTATCCTTGAACCAATATCTACATGTTTTACAGGATTATTTTTAAACAGTCTTTGAGCCACGTAAAGATCCTGATGGAAATAATGTAGTGGAAATGAACCAGAGGCATCAAATCTATCAATTAACTGGGGATAAAGCTTGGTTATTTTAAATGAATTATCAGATTCTTTTAATTGTTTTTTAAATAAGAATTTGTTTCTGATATAAATTGGAAATCCTCTTAATACGTTGAATAGATTTTTAGGATATAAACCCGATTCTTTTAATAAAATAGTTAACATATTTGTTTTATCTAATTGGTTTAAAGTATTGCGAGAAAATTTGTTGTTCTAAATTGTTCATACATCTCATCATAGTCGTTCATAGGTATTAATAAAGAAGAGGGCGTAATACGATAAATTTTCATTTTTAATTCATTAAAGAAATAGAAAAAATCCCTATAATATGTCCTTGTATCAATATTACTGCCGCCAAATTCAAAACTAACCATTTTAATTTGTTTATTATTGAACATCTCAGCCCCTCCCAGTAAAACATCCAGCTCGTGTCCTTCAACATCAATTTTAAGTAAATCAATATTATTTATGTTTTTAGATGCGCAATAATTATCGATGGTATCAACCAGGATATTTTCAGAATGATTAAAGTTAATATTAAAGTGATCAAGTTTTCTTTTGGTAAGAGAAGCAAGCCCTGAGCCAGGATAATCAAAAAATAATTCAGCTGTCCCTTTTTTATTACCGAAAGCAAAATTATTCAGGAAAATATTATCGCTTGCCTTCACATTATTTTCTAATTCTTTAAATGTTGATTTTGAGGGTTCAAAAGAGTGCACCTTAAAATTCAATTTTCCAGTTAACTTAGTAATCACTAAATTACTGAAAGTTCCAACGTTTGCTCCCACATCAAATATAACAGCATTATTTTTTTGAGACTGTAAAATTTTTTTTATTAGTATAAATTCTCCACTTTCTTTAACGTTTGTCCCTGCCCCTATCCCCATCAGATAACTAGAGATATCAATGTTCTTCTTTAACAATCTCTGTATAAAGATGTTGCTGGTTAACCATATTGCAGTATTCTTTAGTACTTTCATCCTTCGGCTATCCTAAAACTTTTTTGATAAGATTGTTTAAATATTGAATAGCAGAATGATCTGTTACTGATCTTTTATAACCCGCATCACTAATTGAGTTTCTTAACAGATTATTTTTAAGAAAAAATTTAATTTCATCTTCTAGATTGTCAATACTTTCAAACACAGCAATTTCTTTGTCAATTTCATATATCAGATTCAAACCAGGGACAAAGTAACTAAGTTGAAAACCTCCACAAGCATTTATCTCGAAGTGTCTGCCTTTAACTTGTTCCTTATTCTTTTTTAGAAGCATTAGCTCTTTCATATCTTTTATTGAAAAGGCTGAATGTAAAAGAAATTTTAAATCGTAATATGTGGCGTTTGAAAGATTAAGATTTATTTTACTTTGATTGAATATCTTTACAACATCTTCTTGTGTGACCCATTTACCATAATTTCCCCAATTTCTTCCAAAGACATTTACATTAATTCTATTTTTTCTGAGTGAATCAATAACCCATCGTCTGAAAGGGCTATAATTACCAACGAATGACACATCATAACATTTTTCAATATCTAGCTTTTTATAGATGTCAGGATTAAATCCAAAAGGAGAATAAATCACATTTGTTATGTTATCATATAAATATTTCTGATATGTGTAATAATCCGGAGTTGAGAAATAATGAAAATATTTTCTCCAGTACCTGGCAAATTCAATTCTCCATGGATCATCTATAAAATAGGAAATGGTCTTTGTGTAATCTCGAAGTGAGGATATTATCTCTTCATCAAATTCATTTTCAAACAAAGCGAATAAAGCAAAATCAGGTTTCTCGGCAGTAACAATCTCTTTTAATTTTTTATTCATACCATTTTTGCCTAATGATTTGAATTCGGAGTAATAATCAAATAATATAACGTTACTCTGACCTAATATCGTGCAAATAGGTAAATAGATGTTATTGTATTCGAAAGAATAACCTCTGGACTCAATCCCATAATCAAATTTTAATATTGCAATTAGAGCTTTAGGCATAAGAATTATTTTTTTTTCAATATTCGTTTATTAACAATTGAAATATAAGTAACATACATCAAACCTATAATTAAGATAGAGTATGAAATACCCATAAAACCGAAAGTTGAAATAAAAAATAGATTTAATCCAATCGAACCGATTCCGATAATTAATTTGGGCGCAATATATTTTTGAGGTTTGCTGAGTCCAAGTCCTAATAAAGTTTGTGTTTGTCCGGTATAAAACAGACCAGTGCCTAAAACCAGTAAAGGAAGTACTTGCCAATATATAGCATAATTTTTACTGCTTATTAAACTTATTATTTCCTCTCCCCATAAAAATGTTAGCAGAGTAGCAATAATAGAAATTAAGATAATGAGCAGAGTATTAATTCTAATATATGTGTAACCCGTATTGATGTTTTCTTCATTACTTATATCAGAAAATTGTTTAAATATTATTGGTGTGGCAAACTCGGTAATAATATTATTTGGAATGACAACTAGTGCATTTACTATTGCCATCATAATAGCATAAATTCCAACTTCTTTTACTGATAGAACTCCATTGATGATCCATTTTTCCCCATTCATCTGTAGCCAGCCGGCTGCTCCCCAAATTAGAAACGGTGATATATATATCAAGACAGTTCGGGTCATTTCTTTTTGAATATCAGCAGGAACTTTGGTCGTATTCTTTATAGATATAAACTTTCTAAATGTAAGTATTTTTATGAATGCAAGAAGTAGCGAAATACAACCGAACGCGATTAATATATTAACTAAATCAAGATTATTTATCTTTAAAAATATAAGAAGTGCAAATATCATTAGTGTTCGCTCTAAAGCCTGCAAAAGAGAATTTTCTTTACGCTTTCTGATTAAATTTAATATAGAATTAAAAAACTCACTATATTTAGAAATGATTATGAATAATCCTGCAAGCAGGAAGAATGTGAAAGTATAGGATTTATTTATTAATGGAATTAGAAACGAAATCAAGACGGTAATGGCAACAAAAAGAATAATAGTTATTCTCAAAAATTTATACATTAACAATACAAAGCCATCTTTTTGATTTCTTTCTTCGTAGTGATAATAATATCTGAGAAAACCCTGCAGAAATGGACCATAAAATATCCCTAAAAAAGCGGCAATCGTTAAAATCAATGCATATATTCCAAACTGCTCGGGGCCAATTTTAGAAATAAATTTAATTATTGTAAATCCGAGTAAAACATTTATGCTTTGTCCAAGTATGACCCAAACCATTTCAATGGCAGAGTGGCGTGAAACCTTCGAATGGAGCAAAGAAATAATTTCTCGAATTTCTCTCATATCTCTTATAGATAATTATATTATGATTTTTAAATTTAACAAATTTCTTTGATTATTTTTGTATATAGGAAATAGAGTAAAAGTATAAATAAAAGTATTTAACCAAGTCAAATTTGAAATTACCAAACATTAAATATTCGCCATCAGAACTTTTTAATTTTAAGGATTCTAATCGCACAGAAAAAGCTAAAAAGAATATAGTAATACTTTTTGTACTACATGTGTTTAACTTTTTTTCAATAATGGCACTCGTACCAATAACAATAAAGTATCTCGGTAATGTTGAATATGGAATTTGGCTCACACTCGCATCAATACTAAGCTGGCTTATCAATCTTGATTTTGGAATTGGCAATGGTTTGCGAAACAAACTTGCAGAAGCACTTGCATTAAAGGATAATAAATTAGCGCGTATTTACGTCAGCACGGGATATTCTGTATTTGCAATTGGTATCCTGATTGCAATTTTTATTTACTTTTTTATTCACGGATTATTAAACTGGGCAAATTTACTTAATGCTCCAGCAGGTTATATGGAATTATTAAACACATTAGTATTCTATGTAATTATATTATTTCTTGCACAATTTCTGTTAAAGCTTATTACATCAATTATAAATGCTGATCAAAGACCTTCGTTAAACGGTGCGTTAAGTTTAATTGTAAATTCGATTACATTATTAGTTGTGTATTTACTTTTAATTTATTCCAAACCCTCTTTAATGCTGTTCGGCTTGCTGTCAAGCGCTATTCCGGTTATCGTATTTTTAGCAGCATCTTTGTTTTTATTTAAGGGGCACTACAAAAACATTTCGCCCACATTTAAAGCAATAAATTTTAAATATTCATCAAGCCTTGTAAAACTTGGTATGCAATTTTTCGTTATTCAAATTTCAAGCTTGATAGTCTTTACTACTGATAATATTATTATTTCACAATTGTATGGACCAGAGCAGGTGGTGATTTATAATATAGCATACAAATACTTTTACATGGTTCCCTTGGTTTTTAATGTTGTGCTTGCACCGTTTTGGTCAGCATTTACGGAAGCTTATGTTAAAAAGGAATTTGATTGGATAAAAAATTCCATTAAGAAATTGCTTATGGTCTGGATGCTGATTTCTATTGCAGCAATACTTATGATCCTGTTTTCTGACTTTGTTTATAAAATTTGGGTTGGCGGAAATATTAAAGTACCATTTATGCTATCCGTTTTTACAGGGTTGTTCGTGATAATTGCAAATTGGAATAATTTATTTTCTTATTTTATAAATGGTGTAGGTAAAGTACGTATCCAATTATACTATGCAGTTTTTGTTGCACTATTAAACATCCCGCTTTCAGTTTTTCTTGCAAAAAATGCTGGGATGGGTATTACGGGTGTTATAGTTTCAACAAATATCTGTTTAATAATTGCATCTGTTTGGGCACCAATTCAATACAGAAAATTAATTTCAGGCACAGCAAAAGGTATATGGAATAAATGATTTGTAAAATTTGTAACTCAAAAACCCAACAAGCATTTACTGCAAAAATATTAAACAGGTATGATGTTAAATATTTTAAATGTATGTCTAAAGAATAAAATTATCAAACTGCAATCATCTCAATAAATATTTTCTTTTGATAAAACCGCGAAAGAAACTTTAGCGGTTTATAAGAAATTAGCAGCAATACCATAATATCTATTTTGATAAATTATCTTTACTAAAAAAATCGTAATTTATATCAGTTCAAAATCAACTTTGAGAAAAATATGTTAATAGGAATAATAGCTAACGTTACTAAAGAGAATATTTTTGAAGTAGTCTCATCTTTTATATCCAAGCTTAAAAAAAATAAACTCGATTATATCCTCACTAAATCTCTTTTAGAAGTTAACGGTAAAATCAAGATTGAAAGCTTTGATAATTTTATAACAGATGATAAAGAAGTTTATGAAAAAGCTGATTTAATAATTTCTATCGGTGGTGATGGAACGATGCTTGCAACTGCATTCAATGCTCAGTTTTATGATAAACCCGTGCTTGGTGTTAATCTTGGTAAGTTGGGATTTTTAGTTGAAGCAAACATCGATCAAATGGATAACATCATTAAAGAGCTTAAAGATGGCAAGTACAGCATTGAAGAACGAATGGTTATCAGTGGCATAGCAGTGGGGCACGAAAAAGAAAAACTTTACGCAATAAATGATATTGTAATTGATAAAGGCGGCTGGCCAAAAATGATTGAGCTTACCATTTGGGTTGGTGGCGAATATGTTACAACTTTTTCTGCCGATGGTTTAATCGTTGCAACCCCAACCGGTTCTACCGGCTATTCAATATCTGTAGGCGGACCAATTGTATCTCCCAAAACCGATGTGATAACTCTTTCACCAATATCACCGCATAGTTTAACTATCCGACCCCTTGTGCTGCCAAGTTCTCAGGAAATTATAATTAAAGCTGATTCGCCTTATAAAGAAATTCAAGTTAGCTGCGATGGACAAAGAGTTTTTGATTTTCCACCGCCGACTGAAATAAAAATTTGCAAAAGTGATAGACCATTAAAATTGGTACATACATCTCTTACAACTTATTTTGAAACTTTAAGAAATAAATTGCTTTGGGGAATTGATTTAAGAACTAAAAGAGATTAAACCCATCGTCACCCTAAAGCGTCACCCCGAGCGGAGACGAGGGATATTAAACCGAGGGACAAAATGTAAACTTAATTTTAAAAATTAAATCATCTTTCGACTTCGCTCAAGATGACGATTCAAAAAAAAATATATGTTCAATTATTCTTTCAACTGCAATAGATTATTTAAGGAAATTATAATGTTAAAATATTTCACCTTGGTTGTTTTACTAATTGCAGCTTGCCAAACCTTTGCACAGGATTACAAAATCACAACCGATGAAAAAAATGGCGAGCCATTAATCCTTGGCTACTGTCCCGTAAGTTTAATGAATGATTCTACTTTCAATAATACCTGGACTTCAGAATACGAAAGCTATCAGCCTGATGTTGGAACTCTTGATAGCTTGGAAGGCAAACTTGATGATGTAAAAATCAAAATAGTTTTTCGTTCTACTTGCAGCGATAGCAGGGAACAACTGCCAAGATTATTTAAAATACTAAAAGAACTAAACTACAATCTAAACTCAATTACTTTGATTGGAGTTAACAGGGAGAAGAAAGGCTTATCCAACGAAGCTGATGGACTTGATATTCAACTCGTTCCAACAATAATATTTTATAAAGACGGAACTGAAATCGGAAGAATTGTTGAATCTCCCTATGAAAGTTTAGAAAAGGATTTGTTGAAGATAATCCCTTAGCAAAGTTCGCCGCGGCGAATCCAACCTGTGAATGGCAGAGAGCTTAAAAATGTGTGATTGTAGAATATAGATTTTATGGAATT